>CAZDNQ010000194.1:0-8264 GCA_964506605.1 uncultured Victivallis sp.
TTCACTGCTTGAAATGCCCTCTTTTAAACCTAACTTGTTTTGGGGAAAAAAGGTGAATAAAGGGGAAATTTGGTGAAGCAAGGATCCAATAGTCCCATACAGGGTGAGAACTTCTTCTTCGGGGAGTTCGAGCATGCGCTCGATCCGCAGAGGAGGATAGCAATTCCCAGCAACTGGAGGAAGGAGAAGAAGACGAAGTTCATCCTTCTCCAGGGCAGGCACAACGCGCTCCAGCTCATCCCCCCGGTCATCTTCAATGATTTCATCGCGAAGGTCCGCAAGGTCTCGTTCGCGGATGCGGCCTCGGCGCTCGCGCTGGTGCGCATCGGATCAGTCGGGCAGGAATGCGAATGCGACAGCCAGGGCAGGATTTCGATCCCCCAGAAGCTGATCGACCAGTCCGGACTTAAGAACCAGGTGGTCCTGGTAGGCGCAGTGACCACGATACAGATCTGGTCGAAGGACAACTGGACGATGTTCCAGAAGTCCGACCAGAACGACGTGCTCGACGTGATACAGAAGATCAGCGAACGGCCGGATGATCTGACAAGCATTATCAAGGGTCTCAAGTAATTCCAGAGGTTCCCTTGGATGGAAATAGCATATCAGGAGAAAAGGGTTTTGGCCACATATCGGTTCTTCCGCGGGAGGTCCTGGACCTGCTGATCGCGAGGACCGGTCCGATGAAGGTGATCGACGGGACGGTCGGTTACGGCGGACACAGTTCATTGATATTGGAAAAAAATGCGGAGGCGGTCTTGCTGGGCATTGATCGTGACGGCGAGGCGTTGGCGGCGGCAGAAAAAGTTTTAAGCTTCGCCGGAGATCGCGTCCATCTTGTCAGGGACAGTTTCAGCAATCTTGCAGCGTGCGCGGCCGGACTGGGGTGGCACTCGGTTGACGCCATACTGCTGGATTTGGGAGTTTCATCTCCCCAGATTGACAACCCCAGCAGGGGATTTTCATACAGGCTGGACGGCCCCCTTGACATGCGGATGGACGTACAGTCGCGCGAAACCGCCAGCCGCATACTTAATACATACTCCTACGGGGAGCTGGAGCGGATCTTCCGTGGATATGGCGAGATCCGGAAGAGCAGGACGCTCGCGCAGGAGATAGTGAACAGGCGGAAGCAGAAGGAATGGATGTATACCGCGGAACTCGCGGAACTGTGCAATTCGATACCGGGAATTGTACGGAGGGGAGGCCCCCCTGCCCCGTCGCTCTGCTTCCAGGCGTTGAGGATCGAGGTAAACAGGGAGCTTGATGAGCTGGAGAAGGCGCTTGAGAACGGTATCAATCTGCTGGCCCCGGGCGGAAGGATGGCCGTGATAAGCTTCCATTCGCTCGAGGACAGGATGGTGAAGCAGTATTTCAACATGATGGCTCGCTACTGCCTGTGTCCGCCCGGTATTCCAATTTGCGTGTGCGGACACAGGCAGAGCTTAAAACTAATAGCGAAGAAGCCGATAATGGCGACGGAAGAGGAAGTCGCGGGGAACCGCAGGGCGGCATCGGCGAAGCTGAGGGTGGCGGAGAAGCTGTAGGAAAAGCCGAAGCACGAATGCCGAAATTCGAAGCGGATTGAAAAGACTGGGCTACTTAACATAATATTTTGGATTTCGAGTTTCGAAATTCGAATTTTCAGGGATTAAAAATGAGCATCAACGTTACAAGCTACAATTACACGGGCGCGGCGGCCAGGAAGAGGAAATCCAGGAAATCCGGCACGGGAAGCCTGCAGATATTCGCCACCACGCTGAAGATCTCCCTGCCTTTCTGCATATTTTTCGCCGCCGCCGTATACAGGGTGATGCTGACAAGCCAGGCGGAAACCCTGAACAAGGAGTCCGTTTCCCTTGAGAGCAGGATTGCGGACATCACCAGGGAGTCCGACAACCTGTCGATAATGATCGAGCAGCAGAGCGGCAAGAACATCCTGGCGCAGGTGAAGAAATACAACCTCGACCTGCATTATCCGCACCCAAGCCAGATCAAAAAGCTCGAACTCGGGACAAAGGCCGTTACAAAGGCTGAACCAGCGGTGGCCCCTGTTGCGCCTGTGGCAAAGCAGCCTGTGAAGGAAAAGCCTATAATGGTGACGCAGAGGACGACGCCGAAGAACGATGCTCCGGCAAAATACCGCTGAAGCTTATATCAGGTTGTTTCTTAATCAGGGGAACAGCCCGGACAAGTCCCGCCCTCAAGTTGCAAGGTTATCTGAGCTGGAGGGTTTTGCTTGTCAAAACTGCAATAGTCCAATTGACTGAATGGATTTCTCAAAACGAATAACGGGAAAATGACGGGTACAAGAGATGGGGCGCAAATATTTCGTTGCCAGGATCATAATAGCCTCCGCAATCCTCCTGCTCATTCTCATCGGACTCATGCTGAGGATGTACCATGTCCAGATAGAGCGGCATGACGAGCTTTACGCCAAGGCGAAGAAGACATACACTTCGACACTCCACCAGGAGGGCAAGCGCGGCGAGATATTCGACGTCAACGGAAACCTGCTTGTCGGCAACAAGCCCTGCGTGGACATCGCGGCGGATCCGGGCGAGGTCGGCGACATCGCGAAATGCCGCGAGCTCGCCGAATACTTCCAGAAAATCCTCGATGTCGACTACCTCAGCATCTACAACCGTCTTTCAATAAAGAAAACCGAGGAATCTGGCAAGCCGATAAGATATGTGATAATAAAGAGGGGCGTTGAGCTCGATGTCGCCGAAAAGGTCCGACATGACGTGAAGCTCAAGAAGTTCAAGGGCGTGATCTTCGAGAACAAGACAAAGAGGTTCTACCCGAAGAACAAGCTTGTCGCCAACATACTCGGTTTCATCAATGTCGACGGCAGCAAGGTCGTCCCCGAAGGCGGGATCGAGAAGCTGGTCAATATCAATGTCACCCCCACTGAGAGCGTATCTGAGATAGAAAGGACCAGGAAGGGGCTGCGCCTGCCCGGCGAGGAGGAGAAGATTAAGTCGGTGCAGGACGGCAACAACATCTATCTTACAATATCAGAACCGCTCCAGATGATCGTCGAGGACGAGCTTGATGTCCTGATGCAGAAATTCACTCCTGATGCGGCATACGCCGTCATGGCAGATCCATACACGGGCAACATAATCGCAATGGCGCAGAGGCCCACCTTCGATCCGAACGACAGGACCCGCATGGATCCGAAGGCCTGGAGGAACAGGATCACCGAGGACACCTACGAGCCCGGCTCCATAATGAAATCCACCATCGTTGCCGCAGCCCTCGATCTGGGCGTTGTTACACCGGACACCATGATAGACTGCGAAGGGGGGCACTGGCTCTACGCAGGCAAGGTGCTTGGAGAGGCCGCAGGGCACGGACATGGCGTCATATCCGTCACTAAGATTATCCAGGTCTCGAGCAATGTCGGAACTGCCAAAATAGCCGTGATGATGGGAAAGAAGAACGTATATGACACGATGCTGAAATTTGGTTTCAACCAGAAGACTGGCATCCCTCTCAAGCCAGAGGCGGTGGGCGCGATGCTGAAACTCGACAAATGGGACGGCCTGACCGTCTCAAGGTATCCGATAGGCCAGACTTTCACGGTGACCCCCCTGCAGATGGTCCGTGCATACTGCGCTCTTGCGAATGGTGGAAAACTCTATGAATTAAGGCTCATCGACCGCCAGAAAAATCCGGCTACCGGAGAGGAGATCAAGATGGAGATCATACCTCCGCTCGGCAACATCTTCAGGAACCCAGACACGCGCGGCAAGATTGTTGATATGATGAAGCTCGTGACGAAGAAGGGCGGCACTGCGGAGAAGGCAGCCGTCAAAGGCTATGAAGTTGCTGGAAAGACCGGCACCTCCCAGAAGCTGATTGACGGCGTCTATTCGAACAACAGGCACGTCGCCTCCTTCGTGGGATTTGTGCCGGCCGACAGGCCTGCATTCGTACTGCTGGTCACAGTCGACGAGCCGAAGGGGACGTATTACGGCGGACTTGTGGCGGCGCCGGCCTTCAGCCATATCGCCAAAAAAGCCCTCAGGGTGTTGAACGTGCCAACTGAATACGAGGTTCCGGAGGAAGAGGAGGAGGACGACCTGTGAAGGACAAGCATTTCTCCGAATATATTGACAACCTTGAGGATCTAGTGCTTTCCAGCCGGCCTGCCGGTGATTTCGAAGTAGGAGCAGTGACCAACAATTCCAGGAAAGTCATGCCATCATCGGTATTCGTGGCGATCAAAGGTTCCGGAAGGGACGGACATGACTTCATAGAATCCGCGATAGGTTCCGGAGCTGCCGCAGTGATCCACAGCGGTGATATTGCCTCCTTCCGGAACGGGATAAGCTACATAAAGGTCTCAGACACCTACTCAGCCTATGCCAGGCTTGTCGAATGCTTCTACGATTATCCGTCGCGCAGGATGAAGCTTCTGGCGGTTACCGGCACGAACGGCAAGACAAGCAGCGTTTATCTGCTTAACTCCATACTCTCCGCGGCAGGCGCCAGATGCGGTATCATAACAACAGTCTGCTATGAATGGCCGGGGCATACGGAGGAGGCCGCAAGGACAACACCAGAAGCCTCCGAGATCCAGCATCTGTTCTCGGAAATGCACAATGCCGGATGTTCGCATGTCATCATGGAGGCCTCCAGCCATTCACTGGACCAGAACAGGATAGGTACTACGAAGTTCGCCGGCGCCATCTTCACAAATCTAACTGGCGACCATCTCGACTACCATGGCGACATGGATTCCTACTATGCCGCAAAGAAGATCCTCTTCGAAGACCACATGATGCCGGATGCGGTCGCCGTCGTCAATGCCGACGATCCGTACGGCAGAAGACTTTGCTCTGATTTGAGCAGCCCGAACTGCATCGGCTTCGGCAAGGACAACGGCAATGCGAGGCTCGTGATAAGGAAGATTTCATCGCGCGGCACTGAATTCGACATTGCCTTCGAGGATCATGTATTCAGAATCAACTCCCCCCTGATAGGCGAGCATAACGCATACAATATTTCAGGTGCTGCAATACTGGCGGTGAAGCTCGGGGTCGGACACGACATCATCCAATCCGTACTGGAGAGGCCGATAAGCATTCCGGGCCGCCTTGAGGCTTTCCATACGAAAAACAATGTCAGCATATTTGTGGATTACGCGCATACCGATGATGCACTCCAGCGGGTGCTCGAGGCCCTGACAAGGCTGAAGGAGAAACGGATCATCTGCGTGTTCGGATGCGGCGGCGACAGGGACAGGACGAAAAGGGCGCGGATGGGCGCGGTTTCCGCGAAGTTCGCAGACAGGACAATCGTCACCAGCGACAATCCAAGGACAGAAGATCCGGACTCCATAATTGCCGGCATAGTCAAAGGCATCCCCTCCTCTGCGGATTTCGCAACAGTTCCCGACAGGCGCGAGGCGATCAGGCTGGCCGTTGGCGAGGCGGTTTCCGGGGACATAGTCCTCATAGCGGGAAAAGGACACGAGAACTACCAGGAGATCAATGGAGTACAGCATCATTTCGACGACTGCGAGGAAGTCAGGAAGCTGCTGGGCTGAGAAGATTGATCTTTAAATGGAGGGCGACGCTTGTCGGAGCCGCAACAAGGTTTAACATAGCGGTTTTGACAAGCAAAACCCTCCATGGACAAACAAGAAGGAATCAAGTTAATAAATATATGCAAGACAACAATGATCTACCAGTTCGTTCTCATCCGCCACATTATCCACCTGTTGAAAAATTCAACCGTTCAGTTATTATATTTTTAACAGTATGCTCAAAGGACAGGAAGAAAATATTCGCGCATGAGGATATCCATGAAATCCTGACTGAAGCATGGTCTCTAAACAAGGAATGGGTTGTTGGATGCTACGTTCTTATGCCAGATCATATTCATCTTTTTTGCGCACCAACAGGCTTATTTCCTGATTCTCTTAAAAAGTGGATCAAAAAATGGAAGTCATATGTTTCAAGAAGGTGGCCCCGTCCACAGGAACATCCAGTATGGCAAGCCGATCACTGGGACAGACAGTTAAGAAATGGTGATTCATATCAAAACAAATGGGCATATGTGAAAAATAATCCCGTTAGGAAAGGATACTGTAAAGAACCGTCAGAATGGCCTTATCAGGGGGTAATCAGCAGATTACAGTGGAACGACTAATGGAGGGCGACGCTTGTCGGAGCCGCAACAAGGCAACAAGGTTTAGCATGGCGGTTTTGACAAGCAAAACCCTCCAAAACAAGGAAGCAATAATGGAAAATTTCTTATTTACATATTCTGAAATGGCCGAAGTAACTGGCGGAAGGCTGATCGGGAAATCCGTATCTGAAGACTCAGGCATATCATCAGTCACCACTGACAGCAGGAAGGACTGTACGAATTCCATCTTCCTTGCGATCAAGGGTGAAAGTTTGGACGGGCACGACTACCTCGAAGCCGCAGCCGCCAACAAGGCGGCGGCGCTATGCATTTCAAAAGAGCATCAGGATGTGCGGATTCCGCAGGATCTGCCAGTGCTCGTGGTCGATGACACCCTCAAGGCATACCAGGCCCTCGCCGCATTCCACAGGAAGAGGCTTGGGGTTAAAATCATCGCGCTCACCGGAAGCAGCGGCAAGACCAGCACAAAGGAGATCCTAAAGGCAATTCTCGTACATGCATTTGGAGCGGAAAAGGTCTACGCCACCGAAGGAAACACGAACAACCATGTGGGCGTTCCCCAGAATCTACTGAAACTGAGGAAGTCACATGAGTATGCAATAATTGAAATGGGCACGAACCATCCGGGGGAAATAGAAGTCCTGGGCAAAATTGCCGCTCCTGACCACGGCCTTGTCGTGTCGATTGGCAGCGCGCATATCGAATTCTTCAAGAACACGGATGGAATCGCGAAGGAAAAATCTGCGATCTTCGCAAATATGCCCGCATCAGGCACGGCTGTCATTCCCGCTGGAGGTCCAGGAAGCGCAGTACTTGAAAAACAGACCGGCGGGCTCAAAGTCCTTCGCTTCGGAAACGAGAACGCGAAGAACGCCGACTTGAAAGTAAAATACCTCGGTGGAACGATGGATGGGAGCCGTTTCTCGCTTGAGTGGAGGGACTGCGGATTCCGCAGGGAAATCAGCTGGCACCTGACGGGAAAGCATCAGGCGATGAATGCCGGCGCTGCAGCGCTTGCCGCAAATGCCGTCGGAGTATCTCCGGAAACGGCTTCAGATGCACTGTGCAAGGGCGTACAGATCCCGGGTATGCGGATGCGTGTCCAGGAAAGGGACGGCGTCACATGGATCAACGATGCCTACAATGCAAATCCAGAAAGCATGAAGGCGGGGATTGAATGGCTGCATGAGGCGTCGGCCGGAAGCGTGAAAAAGGATGCCCGGGTGTTCGTCATCCTCGGCGACATGCTCGAAATGGGAGAGGCGGGTCCGCCGGCCCATGAGGATATCCTGAGGCTCGCATCCAGCCTCATGCCAGGCGCGGTAATCATGCCTGTGGGGCCTATCATGATGAAGTCCGCGGAGAAGATCAGGAACGCCGATATGTCACTGCGTGACTTTCCGGATTCGGAGGAGGCCGCGAAATATGTGAAGGCGAAACTCCGGAGAGGCGACATAATATTTCTGAAGGGCTCCCGCGGCATGAAACTCGAAAAGATAGAAAACGTGTTTTCCAAATGAGACGGCCTGTCTTTGATGATTTTTCCGGCATCCCTTGAAATATATGTGCTTTTCAGTATTGTTATCCTGTTACACCATCATCGCATTACTTTGACAGTTATCCATAAATGACTCTGATAATAACATATCTGCTCCTGACGCTCCTGCTGCTCCTCCTGAACGCGTTCTTCGTTCTTGCGGAGTTCGCATCTGTGAAGGCGAGGCCCACCCACATGGAAGCCCTTGCCGCAAAGGGCGACCTCCGGGCGAAGATGATGCAGCATATCCAGACCAGGCTGGACAAGTATCTTTCAGTCTGCCAGGTCGGGATAACTCTGGCCAGCATAGGGCTGGGTTTCGTAGGCGAGCCCGGATTCGCAAAGATAATCGCCTTCCTGCTCAACAAGGTCGGCTACGGCAGCGGGACTGCGGACGCGACGGTCCACGGAATAGCCATATCCCTTTCATATATCATCATCTCCTATCTGCATATAGTGATTGGCGAACAGGTCCCCAAGATCTTCGCGATCCGCAAGGTTGAACAGGCCGCGCTGAACACTGCATTCCCTCTGCATTTCTTCTATTTCGTCTTCTATATAC
>CAZDNQ010000195.1:0-8249 GCA_964506605.1 uncultured Victivallis sp.
CATCCTATTTCGGTCGCGTAAAGGGGGAATTCCTTTCCGCCGTTCGCCTCCTTCAAATACTTGTCCATCTCAATCATCCGTGGATACCAGGTGTCTTCGACGGACTTCTTCGTATCGCTGTAGAAATAAGTGTGGAGCGCCACTGCGTCGCAATGCTTGAGTACGCCAAGCTCGACGGTCTTCTTGAGGAAGGCGTCGCCGGTGCATACTGAGTTCGCCATCACAACCACAGACGGGTCGATGGCCTTGATCCTGGGATACACTGCGGCCAGGAGCTTGACGTAGCTCTCCGCGTCGCCCTTCCCCTTGCCCTGCATCCCGCAGCCACCGTCCCACTCGTTCCATATCTGGTAGTACTTGACCTTGCCCTTCAGCTCCTTCACCACCGCCTCGGCATAGCGTGCAAAGCCCTCGACAGCCTCCGGAGACTTAGGATATCCCCCATCGTCATAGAATTTGTTGGCGTAGTCGAGGATGCAGATGGTGTCGAGACCGTTTGCGAGGCACAAGTCGATATATTTGCCGAAAGATTCCGGAACCTGGATCTTCCCCTTCTCCTTCTCGCAGCTGGCCCAGCTGAAGTCGTCGCGGTTGGACATCACGCCCGCCTGCCGCATTTCGTAGTAATAATCATGCTCCGCGCCATGGTGTGTCCCTACTCCGAAGATGAAATCCGGCTTCTTTACAGCCGCATCCTGAGCACTTGATGCCATGGTCCACGCCGACAGCACAGCAAAGACAATCCAAATCCTTGAACTGAAGTTCATTACCCCCTCCTCTTTGAGGTTTTATGATTATTTCCTGAACAACATCCGCTTGCCGGCTCAAACATCAAAAGCCGAAAATGCGAACCTTATTATATTCCTGTTTATGTAAATTCACAGGGAGGGGCAGATGAACTTAGGCACAAAGTTCAAGGGCTGAAATGGCAGCTGCAATTAAGGACGGACGGACGGACATCATCGGGAAATATATTCTGTCCGAATATTGAAAACATGTGCTTCCAGCTATCTATTATAGGCAGGAAAGCAACTGCGCAAAGGGAATACGGTAAATTCCGTAGCGGACGCGCCGCTGTAACCGGGGACGAAAACCCGAAATAGCCACTGTTCTCCATGGGAGTACGGGAAGGCCGGGTGATTAGGATGAGCCGGGAGCCAGAACACCTGCAGTAGCCGGATAATCCAGACATCTCCGCGGTAGAGATGGTCAGGGAACGTCGATATTTCAGCCCGTACCGCAAGGTCCGGGCTTTTTTATTTGGAACATCTTCAGACAGGATGACAGGATGAACAGGATTGGCATTGTGATTTTATTGTTCTTCTCCTGTGCTCTCCATGCACAGGAAATAAACGAACCGAAGGGGAAAAACATGGACGCGATACTTCTTGTGACGTTCGGGACCAGCGATCCGGAGGCGAAAAAGGCGTTTGCCAATATTGACAAGCTGGCAAGGGAGAAGTTCCCGGGATATGAGATTCGCTGGGCATATACCTCCGAGATGATCCGGAAGAAGCTTGCCAGGAAAGGCGAGATCCTGCTTTCACCCGAAGAGGCGTTTGCCAAGCTGAAAACCGACGGATTCAGGAACGTCTATGCGCAGTCTCTGCATATAATCCCGGGAGAAGAATTCCACCAGCTGGTCACGGTGTGCGCCGTATTCAAAAAGGATTTTGAGAAACTCACCGTCAGCCCGCCTCTCCTGAATTCCATGGACGATGTCAAGAAAAGCGTAGGGATAATGCTTTCAAAGGTGCCAGCCGACCGCAGGAAGGAGGATGCAGTCCTCTTCATGGGTCATGGTTCGGGCAAGCATCCCTCGGACATGATCTATGTCGCCGCCGCACGTGAGATCGAGAAATCCGACGTCAACGCGTTCATGGCGACTGTCGATGGCAATCCTACATTTGATGAGGCCCTCGCCATCCTGAAGGAAAAGAAAGTCAGGAAGGCCTACCTTCTGCCGTTCATGTCGGTAGCGGGCGAGCATGCCAAGAATGATCTGGCGGGTGATGGGGCGGACTCATGGAAATCAATACTTTCAAAGAATGGAATCGAATCTGTCCCGGTACTGAAGGGGATGGCGGAATATGACGATATAGCCCAGATATGGCTGGAACATCTGGAGAAGACTATAAAACAATAAGATATTTCCGGACAGGATAACAGGATGGCCTGGATGATTAATCTTATCATGTAAATCCTGTTGTCCTGTCAATTATATCTTTACAACTATTAGGAACGAACATGTCTGGCAAAAAAACACATATAGGGAAATTCTACGGCATCGGGGTCGGTCCCGGAGATCCGGATCTGGTCACCATGAAAGGCGTCAAGGCCCTGAAAAAAGTCCGATATGTGTTCGAGGCGACATCACGACACGGCAAGGACAGCATAGCC
This sequence comes from uncultured Victivallis sp., assembly GCA_964506605.1. GTDB lineage: Bacteria > Verrucomicrobiota > Lentisphaeria > Victivallales > GWF2-50-93 > GWF2-50-93. The sequence continues at coordinate 2,401 of CAZDNQ010000195.1, forward strand.
GGATGTATCGCAAAGGAATATTATTCGAAGTCGGCGAAATACGTCCCCCTGCTCTTCCCTATGGTAAATGACGACGGGGCCCGGAACAGGGCATGGAAGGAGAATGCCGCGCTCGTAGCCGGAAAACTCCTTGCCGGGCACGACTGCGCCTTTGTCACTATCGGGGATCCTATGATATACAGCACCTGCTCCTATCTCCTGTTGGAGCTCAGGAAGCTGGTGCCATCGCTGAAATCGGAGATAATCCCTGGCATAACATCGTTCCAGACCGCCGCCGCAAAGTCGCAGAAACCGCTTGTCGAGGACCGTGAGACGTTGACGGTGATACCGTCCTTCTCATCCGGAATTGCACAAGAACTCAAAAAATATCCCTCGGATACGATCATACTGATGAAGGCGTTCAGGACAAGGAAGGAGATAGCCGCCCATGTCAGGAAGAAGAAACTCAGCGCGGTCTTCGCATCGAAGCTCTGCCTCGACGATGAATTCGTCTCCGACGACATGGCAGTAGTAGAGAAGCTGCCGGACAAATACCTGTCGCTGTTCATCATAAGGAAACGCCACAGCGATGCATGAGAGCGAATTCACTGCAATTGCCATACTCCAGGCTTCCGGCTGGATCCTGTTCGCCGTGGCGATAGGCGCCTTCATCGCGAACATCATCGAGAGCAGGAACTGGACCGGTTTTGCGACGTTCATCCTGAAACCCCTTATGAAGTTCAGCCGTCTGCCCGGGGTCTGCGGAATCTCCTTCGGAACCGCCTTCTTCTCCAACAATGCGGCGGGCAGCATGCTTGCCTCCTCATATGCCGATGGAAGGATTACCAGGAAGGAAATGTTCATCGGGGCAATAACAAATTCATTTCCGGCGAAGTTCAAGCACATGACAAGGCCCGCCATAGTCATCATACCCATGCTGGGCATCACCGCCGTCATATATCTCCTATTGCAGCTTGTCCTGGAAGTCCTGCAGGTCCTCCTCGTCTTCTCATTCGGACGGAGGAAGAACAATGAGAAGGCGGAATACGTGGAGGAGGAAAACAGGAAGGAGCTGCCAGGCTGGAACGAGAGCATCAGGTATTCGCTGAAAGGCACAGGCAAGATACTCATCCGGGTTATATTGATAACACTGCCCATCTTCATCCTCGTCGCTTATCTCGGCGACAAGGGAGTGTTCAAGAAGATGGAAAAGCAGATCCCGAAGGACATGCAGGCTGTGCTCTCCCCTGAGATCATAGCAATAATGAGTTCGAAGATGGGCGGGCTTGTCAGTTCGGCCACTATAGCGGACAAGATGTTCAAGGAAGGCAGAGTAACAAGCCTGCAGATCCTGATCGCGCTGATGGCGGCGAACCTGATAACAATCCCCTTCAGCGCGCTTCGCAGGAACCTCCCGACAGCGGTCGGGATATTTCCCAGACGCGACGGCGTCTGGATCGTAGGGATGACACAGGGGCTCCGGTTCGTGTTCAATCTCGCGGCGCTCGCAATCCTTATCGCAATCCAGTTGAACCAGTAGGAATCCACAATGAAAGAACTTTCAGACATCAGGTGGGGAATGACAGCGGCGGAGATAGAAGCCGAGAGCTTCCGCATCATCGAAAAGGAGTTCCCTGACCGTCCGTTCAAAGGTCCGGAATGGAATGTCGCCAGACGGCTCATACACACCACCGCAGATTTCTCCATCTGCGAAAAGCTCGTGTTCAGGAACAATCCCATAAAGGCCGGACTCGAGGCTGTCTCCGGCGGTGCTGCAATCTACTGCGACTCCAACATGATCAAGAGTGGAATTTCCGTAGCCAAGCTGAAGGCGTTCAATCCCGATTATTCCAAAAACTCGATCCATTGCTATATAGCCGACAGCGACGTGGCGGAGATGGCGGAGAAGGACGGCACCACGCGCGCACTCGCCTCCCTGAAGAAGGCTGAGAAGATCCTGGATGGCGCGATTGCAATGATCGGCAACGCCCCCCTGGCCCTTGCGGGGATCGCAAAACTCCACTTCGAAAAGGGAATCATGCCCGCGCTGGTCATCGGCATGCCGGTCGGATTCGTGAATGTAGTCGAGTCGAAGATCCTGCTTTCAAAGACGGAAATCCCTTATATTATGATTGAAGGAAGGCGCGGCGGAAGCACGCTTGCGGTTGCGACACTTCATGCGATATTGGAGAATATCAACCACAAAGACATCCTCCGTCGCTGAGAAGCTATGGAGGACAAGCTAAGACACAGAGATAGAGGACATGGCTGAAAACAAAGATTTGAAAAGCAGGAAACTCAGGACCGGCTTCACCACCGGCGCATGCGCCGCGGCCGCCGCGAAGGCCGCATGGATGCTCTACAACGGCGAAGAAGCAGTTGAAGAGGTCGACATCATGTTCCCTGACAGGAAACGCCGCACCATAAAGCTCGACTCCTCTGAATTCGACGAGGAGGCAAGGATAGCCAGGGCAACGGTAGTCAAGGACGCGGGCGACGATCCGGACGTCACCGACAACGCGCACATATCGGTCAAGATCGCGCCTGTCGCCGCCAGGAAGATAACAGACAGCGATTTCACTGAAGACATAATTGATTCCTCGTTTGTGATAAGGGGCGGGAAAGGCGTCGGGCTTGTGACGCGTGCCGGGCTGCCGGTTCCGGAGGGCAAATGGGCGATAAACCCCGTTCCGAGGAAGATGATCGTCGAAAATCTCGCCTCATGCAAGTTCAAGACCGTCGGACTTTTCCTGCTGGAGATATCCGTGAAAGGCGGCGACAGGCTCGCGAAGAAGACGCTCAATCCCACCCTGGGCATAAAGGGCGGAATCTCGATACTGGGCACCAGCGGGATAGTGGTCCCATACTCCAACAAGGCATATCTGAAGACGGTCAGGATCCTCCTTGAAGGTGCAAAGTTGCAGAAGATCCCCCATGTCGCGCTCTGCACAGGAGGAACAACCGCCAAGGCTGTATCAAAAATGTATCCGGAAATACCTGAACAAGGTATAATCAGGATTGGAGATTTCATCAATCCCGCAATCAAGCATGCCTCATCCCTGAAGTTCGAGAAGATCACCGTCGCGTGCATGCCGGGAAAACTGGTCAAATATGCGGAAGGCCACAAGAACACACACGCCCATAACGTGAAACAGCAGTTCGGGCCCCTTGCGAAGTTCGCAGAGGACCTCGGATTCAGCGGAGAGACGGTAAACAGGATCAGGAGTTCAGCCACCGTCAGGGAGATCCTCAACTTCATCAAGCCAGATCCCGCTCTGGCGATGATGAATGATCTTGCCGGAAAGGCTCTGGGGAACTTCTTCAGCTGGACGGGCTCTTCAAACATAGAACTCGTGGTTTTCGATACTGACGGCAAGACAGTCACCAGGAGAACTTATCTATGACCAGGAAAGCTAAAATCACAGTTGTCGGGTGCGGCATATCACCGGAATGCATTTCCTCCCAGGCAAAGCTGGAGGTGCTGCAGGCCGACGTGCTTGCAGGCGGGAAAAGACTGCTTGGCTTCTTTCCGGAATTCAAAGGCCGGACGATCCTGATCAAATCCAGCGTGCTCGAGGTGCTTTCTGAATTGAAGAAGCTGTCGGCTAAAAACAGAGTCGTAGTGCTTGCATCCGGAGATCCGCTCTTCCACGGCATCGGCGCCATACTCGGCAAACACTTCAAGGATGCTGAAGTTGAGATAATACCGAACATTTCCGCTATGCAGTACATGTCCGCAAAACTCAAGATGTCATGGAACGATGCCTCCTTCTTTACTGTACATGGCGGCAGGAAGGCCCCATACAGGAACATTCTGAGCTCAGGGAAGGCCGTCATATACTGCGACGACAAGATCACCGCCTCCAGGCTGGCCGCTCAACTGGTGAAGAAGTTTCCATCGTGTGCCGCAAGGCCTGCTGCCATCGCTGAAAACCTCGGGATGGAAGACGAAAAGATTTACAAGGGATCGTTGAAAAGCCTTTCCGTGAAAAAATCCGGAAGCCTTTCAATCCTGATGCTTCTACCGACGGCTGATTTGTCATCTGCCCCAGGAATCCCCATCGGTCTCGACGATTCCGAATTCATCCATGAAAACCGGATGATAACCCATTCCGAGATAAGAGCTGTCGTTCTTTCAAAGCTCAATCTCGGGCAGGGTGTCATGTGGGATATCGGCGCAGGCAGCGGATCGGTGGGCATCGAGGCGGCTTTGCTCTGCAAGGACTTGAACGTGTTTTCCGTGGAGTCCGACCCGAAGAGATATTCCCATATAATGAAAAACATAGAGGCCTTTTCCCTCCCTAATCTCCGGGCGGTGCATGCCGACGCCCTCAAGGCAATTCCATCACTTCCGAATGCCAGGTCGATATTTGTGGGAGGAGGAGGAAAAGACATCAGGCGCATTGTCGAAAAGTCTTTCATGAGCCTTCTGCCCGGCGGACGCCTCGTTGTCACCGCAGTACTTCTGGAAACAAAGGCCGAGCTGACAAAATGCCTCCGGAAGAATTTTATTGAGGCTGTCAGCATTTCAGTGAGCAGATCGTCTAAGCTGGGCTCATCACGGCTGATGAAATCAGAAAACCCAGTGGACATATTCGTATATCAAAAATGAGACAGCCAGGATTATAATGTCGGATAAAAGAAAAAACAATGTGATATTCGCAGGTGCCGGACCCGGCGCGCCAGATCTCATCACGATGAGATGCAAGAAGGCGATAGAGGATGCCGACCTGATCATCTATGCTGGCTCACTGGTCAATCCGGAAGTCCTTTCGCATGCCATGAAATCCGCCAGGATACTGGACAGCGCCAAGATGTCTATCGGGGAAATAATCCGCGAAATCCGCAAAGCCCACGGCAAAGGCGGAAAAGTCCTTAGGCTCCATACCGGCGATCCCGCAATCTACGGCGCTATCGGCGAGCAGATGGTTGAACTGGACAAGCTGAAAATTCCATATGAGGTCATCCCAGGCGTCAGCTCCGTATTCGCATCCGCAGCCGCGCTAAAAACCGAACTCACCGCTCCGGGAGTTTCCCAGACGGTCATTCTCACGCGCCAGGCAGGCCGCACACCGGTCCCGTCCGGGCAGGAAATTGCGAACCTCGCAAGGCATGGCGCAACCATGGCGATATTCCTGTCGTCCGGAGACGTCGGGAATCTTGCGAAAGAACTGATGCGTGGAGGATATCCAGCTTCAACACCTGCATCTGTAGTCTACAGGGCTTCATGGAAGGAAGAGAAGATCACACGTGGGACATTAAACGACATAGATGGCAAATTAAGGGAATCCGGCTTTGCTGGCCGCCAGGCGATGATAATCGTGGGCGATGTCCTGGACAAGGCGAAATGCGGGAAGTCACTGCTCTATGATGCGGGATTCACGCATGGGTACAGGAAGGCGAAGAGGGAGCGAAACGGCGGAACGGCGAAACTGCGGAACGCTGATTTTAAGAGAATAGCCATATATGCAATAACAGCCGAGGGAGCTGAAACCGCCAGAAAGCTTTCAACTTCAATTAAAGGTTCAAAAGTCTTTTTGCCGCTCCGGCAACAAGACAAGTCAAATAAGAATTCCTGCACGGAATTTTTTGGCGAAGGCAAATTCGATGAACTGCTTGCCCGAACCTGGAACAGCTTCGACGGCCACATCTTCATTATGGCGACCGGAATAGTAGTACGGAAGATCTCAAAGTTTGTCGGGAGCAAGACAAGCGATCCGGCAGTGATCGTCTGCGACCAGAAGGGGAATTTCGCGATCAGCCTGATGAGCGGGCATATCGGCGGGGCGAACAGGCTTGCGAAGTTCGCAGCCGAAATACTCGGCGGACAAGCCGTGGTGACAACCGCAACCGACGTCCAGAACCTGATG
>CAZDNQ010000196.1:0-8236 GCA_964506605.1 uncultured Victivallis sp.
CTGTCCTTCGCCTCTCCCAGAAGCTTGATTTTCTCCTCGGTCTGCTGGCGATCCTTCTGCACCGTGGTCTCCAGGATGGACTTGTCCTTCTCAAGCTGGATGATCTGCTCCTCTATCTCATTCCGGTTCCGGGCGGCATTGTCCAGCTCAACCCTGAGCCCGGCAACAATCGCCTCTGAAGCCTTCAGTTTCTCCTCCATCGCCGCCTGGTTCTTGACGGAGTCCGACTGGGCCTGCACAACTGAATGCTGGTTTTTCAGCCTCATGAACGCCCAAGCTACCGCAGCGCCAATCAACGCGCTCGCCAGGGAGATTGCGAATATCGCAAAAGGAGACATCTTAACTCCATCAAAATATTGGACATCGGTCTTCAAGCTTTGAACATCGAATTTAATATGAAAACGCCTATATTCAAACCATAAACCGCCTGCCGGGACATTTTATGTCCTGTCGGAAATTAATAATTTCCAGCGCTTCAATAATCATCCGGGAATGATAGATTATCCGGGATGGACCCGGCTGGAAACAAGGACAAGACGGACACATGACAAGATGAAAATATTATCGGCGGTGTTGCTTATATGCCTGTTATTCCTCTGCTCCTGCGGGAAGCAGGAGATTTCGGCGCAGGCTGATTCGGAGCGGACACTCTACACGAATACCGGGGGCAGGATCAACACAGTCGAACCAGCCCTGGCTTCAGACTATACAAGCTCGATCATGGTCATGAGCATCTACGATACACTTCTCCAGTATGACTATGTCGAACGGCCATACAAGCTGACTCCGTCAATGCTCGCTTCGATGCCGGAAACGAGCGCCGACGGCCTGAGCTACAAGTTCAGACTGAGGGACGACCTCTATTTCCAGGACAGCCCCTGCTTCAAGGACAAGGACGACCGCAGGGTGACATCCCAGGATGTCGTATTCTCCTTCCTCAGGCTTGCCGACGCCCGCATCCATTCCAGTGGTTTCTGGCTCTGGCGCGGCAAGGTGAAGGGCATTGACGAATTCTACGAGATGACTTCCAAGCTGCCGAAGGAGGTCGTGACGCCATATGACAAGGGATGTGCAGGTTTCGAGATAATCGACGATGCGAACTTCGCAATCCATCTCAATAAGCCTGATCCGAGGCTCCTATATGTGCTCGCCATGTCATATTCCGCAGTTGTTTCAAAGAAGATAACCTTGGCAAACGGCAACTCCCTTGCCGATGTAACCGCCGGTTCCGGACCATTCCGCATGTCCGAATGGCAGAAGGACTACAAGATCATCCTGACCAGGTATCCGGACTTCAGGAAGGAATTCTTCCCGCAGGCGCAGAACCCCGCTGACAGGATGCGCCAGCTACCTCTTCTTGATAAAGTTGTCTGCTACCAGGTGCGTCAGCCCACCGCAAGCTGGCTGATGTTCCTGCAGGGGGAGATAGATCTGAATTCCCTCGACAATGAGAACCGTGATGCCGTCGTGATCGGAGGCGATCTGGTCCCCGGACTTAAAGACCGCGACATCAGACTGCTGAAGATGCCCAACTTCGAAGTCATCTTTGTCGGCTTCAGCTTTTCCGATCCGCTCCTTTCCAGAAACCTTGAACTACGTAAGGCGATCAGTCTTGCCTACAATGTCGACACAAGGATCAAGCATTCAAACAATTCCTTAGTTCCAACGAACGGCCCCATCCCTCCCAATGTCGCTGGACATGATGGAGCTTATATCAATCCTTATGGGAAGTTCGACCTGGAAAAAGCAAGGGGCCTTCTCGCAAAGGCAGGCTTTCCAGGCGGTATAGACCCCGCAACTGGAAAACCCCTTGTGCTCTCGTTTGATCTGCCCGACACCTCTTCAGCGCACCGCCAGCTGGCTGAACTCATGAAAGATGACATGAGGAAGCTCGGGATTGAAGTCACCCCCTACCTGAACAACAAACCGCGTTTCCTGCAGAAGCTGAAGGAGGGGCAGAGCCAGCTTTTCCGTTTCTCCTGGTCCGGCGACTATCCTGACGCGGAAAATTTTTTGCAGTTGTTCTACAGCAAGAATATCGGCGGCTGCAACAGGATAGGATACAATGATCCCGAGTATGATAAAATGTACCAGGAAATAGTTTTCATGCCCGACAGCCAGGAACGCACTGAAAGATACAGGAAGATGGCGGTCTACCTGACAGAACAATGCCCGTGGATATTCGAGAGCAATCCTACATCCTACCTGCTCATCCATGGCTGGCTGGAGAATTTCCTGCCGCATGACTTCGCCTTCGCCAGATGCAAGTATCTTTCAATAGATCCCGGAAACCGTGCCAGGTCAAAGAACTCCTTCAAGCCGCTGAAGATGTCAGAACTGCGAAATCCGCACAGGTAACCGGACCCTCTGTCTTTCAGGTCGGTTCCATACTTGATTTAAGCCTAAACAAGTCTTTATTATCAAGTTGCGAAAATATAAGAAGGGACACTATGAAGAACTGCATATTCTGTAAGCTCGTAGCCGGTGAAATACCATCGACCAAGGTCTATGAGGATGAACTAGTGCTTGCATTCCTCGATATCGCCCCCATCAACTATGGACATGTGCTAGTGATCCCAAAGGAACACCATACGAGTTCAGCTACCATTCCTGAGAGCATATCCGGAAGGATGATGACGATTGGCGCCAGGCTGGGTGTTGCTGCAAAACGCTCCCTGGATCTGGAAGGGTTCAATCTCCATCTCGCCGACGGCACCTGCGCCGGACAGGTCGTTCCTCATGCGCATCTGCATGTGATCCCGCGTGGAGCCGAAGACGGATTCCACTGGGGCTGGCGCCAGAAGAAATACGAAAGCGATGCCCAGAAAAACGAGATCGCAGAAAAGATTAAAACTAAATTCAAGATAGCTCCAACCGAGTAGGCAGATGTCAAGAATAATTGATACTTTCAGGAAATGCGCTTCTGACAAAAGAGCTGCATTCGTCGCATATATAACGGCTGGTGATCCGGATTTCAAGACTTCCACTGGAATCGCCAATGCTCTCGTCGACGGCGGTATCGACATCCTCGAACTCGGAGTGCCTTTTTCAGATCCGCTTGCCGACGGAGAGGCGAACCAGCTGGCCGCAGAAAGGGCAATCAGTTCAGGAATGACGGCCAGCAAAGTCCTGGAAGAAGCCTGCGAGATCCGCAGAAAGCACCACGATCTCCCAATAGTCCTTTTCACCTACATGAATCCGATAGCATATTCCGGCAACTTCAAAATCTTCTGTAAAAAGGCTGTTGAAGCTGGTGTCGATTCGATACTTCCTCTCGATCTACCGCCTGAGGAAGATTCGGCACTGCGCAAGACAATTGAAGACTCCGGCCTCACAACCGTAGGCCTTATTGCCCCGAATACGCCCAAGACGAGGATTCCCCTGCTCTGCAGGAACGCCAGCTCCTTCATCTATTATGTCTCCCGGGAGGGCGTGACCGGCGAAGGCAGTTCATTCTCTGCGAATTTCGCAAAGTCGATCTCCGAGATAAAAAGGCATACTGATCTTCCAGTAGTCGTAGGCTTCGGCATCTCGACCCCGGCCCATGTGAATGCGGCAGCCTCAACCGGAGTCGACGGCGTGGTCGTAGGAAGCGCGATTGTACGAAAGATCGAAGCGCTGTCGAAGAAAAAGGAAAACCTGCAGGGCATCTGGAAATTCGCAAAGGCAATGAGCGGCGCAACATCATACAAATAGGGCAGGCTTTACCTGTCAAATCATAGTTAATAATTCCATTACGGGGAAAACTCATATGAAGATCAAGCTTCTTTTCTTCAGCCTGCTGGCTGTCGCGGTGTCATACCCTGGAAACTGCGGGGAAATCAAAGTCGGCATCAACCTCCCCCTCTCAGGCAACCTGACTTCCTATGGGAAAGCCACATTGGACGGCATCAAGCTGAAAGTGGATGAGATAAACGCAGCCGGCGGCATAAACGGGAACAAACTCGTCATGATCGTCGAGGATAACAAAGGGGATCAGACTGAAACCAGGAACGCCTACAAGAAGCTTGCTGGAAGCGACAAGGTCGTCGCCGTGCTCGGACCAATCACCAGCACTAATGCAATTGCCGTCCGCAGGGATGCAGCTGAAATCAAGGTGCCTGTGATTTCACCTACGGCTACAAACGACAAGGTCACGCTGAAGAACCCGTTCATGTTCAGGACCTGCTTCAACGACTCCTTCCAGGGTAAGATAGCTGCGAATTTCGCAATCAAGGACAAAGGGCTCAAAACCGCTGCAATCCTCATTGATATGAACAGCGACTATTCAAAGGGGCTCTGTGAAAGCTTCAGGAAGGCTTTCGAGGCAGGCGGCGGAAAAGTCCTCGCACAGGAGAGCTACCAGCAGAAGGACACGGAATTCGGGGCACAGCTGAAGAAGATCAAGGAAAGCGGGGCACAGACACTGTTCGTCCCGGGCTATCCGCCGGAAGTCCAGTTGATCATCAAGCAGGCGAAGGTTATAGGTTTCGAGCCCAGGCTCTGCGGTGCCGACGGATGGGACAACGACGCTGTAATAAACGGTTCAGGCCCGAATATAGAAGGATGTTTCATAGTCGGCGCCTTCTCCCGGGAAGACCAGCGCCCCGCGGTGCAGAATTTCGTAACTTCCTTTGAAAAGGCGAACAAGGCAGAACCAGGCACCTTTGATGCGCTTGGATATGACTCCGTTTCTCTGCTGGCCGAGGCCTTGAAGAAAGGTATCTCCCCGGAATCCGTCAAGGATAATCTGCATGCAATAAAGGATTTCGAGGCGGTCACCGGCAGGATAACTGTCACGCCGGAAGGCGATGTCGAGAAGAACGCCGTGATCCTGGAGATTGGAAAAGACGGCGACAAGTTTGCAGGCAAATATAAGGCAACCGTAAATCCATAGATGGACAATTTTCTTTTTTTCCTGACCAGCGGCCTATGCATCGGGGCTGTATATGCGCTCATAGCCCTAGGATATACTCTCGTCTACGGAATCATAAAGCTCATCAATTTCGCGCATGGTGAATTCTTTATGGCCGGAGCATATGCAGGCTTCGGCATCTACCTGGTACTGCCCTCCGGGACTTCGGCCATCATCGCTGTTCCGGTGATAGTCCTCAGTTCCGGGATCGCGGGAATGATAATTGCAGTACTGACTGAACATGTGGCATACAGGCCAATTCGCAGATCCGGAAGACTTGCGGCATTGCTGACAGCCATCGGTGTTTCCTTTCTCCTGCAGAACCTCGCTTCATTCATCAACAAGGCCAATCCCCTGCAGTATTCATCTGACAAGGCCGGATCCATCGGCGAGATCTGCCAGAGGTCGATATCTATAGGAGGTGGAGGCATAAAGATAATCCAGTTCATATATATTCCGGTGACGTTAATCCTGACGTTCATACTTTGGTATATTGTCATGAAGACTAGTTTCGGACGGGCGATGCGTGCCGTAAGCCAGGATCCGGATGCGGCGGCGCTCATGGGGATAGATATAAATTCTGTAATCAGGAAGACATTCCTGCTGGGTGGGCTGATGGCAGGCATAGCCGGAGCTTTGATAGGATTCCAGAGCGTTATCGAGCCGATGATGGGATTCATGCCGGGCCTCAAGGCATTCATTGCCGCGGTCGTAGGTGGAATTGGCTCTATACCCGGCGCCGTACTGGGCGGATTCATAATAGGAGTCGTCGAGAACATGGTGCTGTTCTGCAATATACCGAGCGGCTACAAGGATGTTGCCGCCTTTGTCGTACTGATCCTGGTGCTGCTTGTCAGACCGCAGGGAATTCTCGGTCGGAATGCAAGGGAGAAAGTATGAGCTGGTTCGAACTCAATTCAATTATCGGCAACATAGGGATACTTGCGATCCTTGCGCTGTCGCTCAATGTAATATGCGGGATGACCGGCCTCCTCCAGCTCGGACAGGCCGGTTTTTTCGCCATAGGCGCCTATGCGGCAGGCCTTGCATCCATATATCTGACATTTCCAGAACTTGGGGCGCTGAACTTTGCAATAAGCGCAGGCGCCGCAATTGTCGCGACGGGAATATTTTCATTGGTCCTCGGGTTCCCCTGTCTGCGCCTGAAAGGTGATTACCTGGCAATAGTAACTCTCGGGTTCGGCGAGATCACAAGGCTGGTGCTGGTGAACCTCCAGTTCCCCGGAGGCAAAATGTATCCGGATGAAAAGATCGGCGGGGCGACAGGTATAAAATTCACAGAATTTCCCGGAGACATATGGCCGAATTACCCCAGCTACTCTGCGGAATTCGCAAGCTGGTGGTCGATATGGATATCCACAGCGATAATCCTGCTTCTCCTGATCAGCATAAAGAAATCATCCTTCGGACGGGCCATGATGTGCATCAGGGAGGACGAGATAGCCGCGCAGGCGATGGGAATCAACATCTCAAAATACAAGATTATGTCATTCCTCCTGAGCGCCACAATTGCAGGCTTCGCAGGAGCCATGTTCTTCCACAAGGAACTGGCGCTTGCCCCAGGGAAGTTCAACCTGATCTGCAGCATCGAGATCCTTCTGATGATAGTGCTTGGCGGCCTCGGATCGTTCAGCGGAGCCCTGACCGGCGCCGTTGTGCTTGGGGCTGTCCCATACATATTGAGGCATGTCGAGATCTGCGGATACCGCCCTGGAGAACACCAGCAGCTCATTTACGCACTGCTCCTTATTGTGCTCATAAGACTCGCGCCTGACGGGATTTTCGGGATGAATGAGGTCCCAGGATGGCTTTGCAGGATCCTGAAAACGAAGACTGGACAGGCAAGGAGACAGAATGAAACAGCTTGAGACAATCCAGAAGGAATTCAGACAGTTCTATGCTGAAGGCATATCCAAGAGCTTCGGCGGGCTCAAGGCTGTCGATAATTTCTCAATGGAGCTCAACACCGGCGAGATTGTCGGACTCATAGGCCCTAACGGCGCCGGCAAGACCACCGTATTCAACCTCATTACTGGAATGGATATTCCGGATTCAGGAAGCTTCTATTTCCAGCGCGATTTCATTACCGGCAGGCCTCCGCATGTCATTTCCGAACTCGGAATCGCCAGGACTTTCCAGAACATTCGTCTGCTTGACTATCTAACGGTAATTGACAATATAAAGATAGCCTATCACAAGCATATCAGCTACAACTTCCTCCAGGCGGCGTTCAAGACTCCAAAGTTCTTCTCGGTAGAGAAGGAGATCACGGAAAAATCCATGGGGTTCCTGGCGCTTTTTGGAATTGAAGACTCAGCGTATGCCTCCGCTTCTTCCCTTCCCTATGGGAAAAGGAGGAAGCTGGAGATGGCCAGGGCGCTTGCGACTGAGGCAAGCCTCCTGCTCCTCGACGAGCCTGCTGCAGGGCTAAACCCCAGGGAAACGGCGGAACTGACCGAATTAATAAGAAAGATCCGTGATGATTTCCACATATCGATACTTCTGATAGAACATGACATGAGCCTCGTGATGAACCTTTGCGAGAGGGTGATTGTCCTCAATTTCGGGGAGATCATAGCCCATGGGACTCCACAGGAAGTCCAGAACAATCCAGATGTCATTGAAGCTTATCTCGGCACAGGAAGGAAGAAAAATGTTTCTTGAGATAAAAGATCTTAGCGTCACATACGGTGCCGTAGAAGCACTTGACAATGTATCACTGCATATAAATGAAGGTGAAATAGTCGCGCTGCTTGGTGCAAATGGCGCCGGAAAGAGCTCCATGCTTGACGCCATCAGCCACATCATTCCCGCAAAATCCGGAAGAATTAGCTTCAATGGAACAGACATAACCCGGGAAAAACCAGAGAATATCGTAAGACGGGGGATTTCTCATTGTCCGGAGGGAAGAAGGATATTCTTTGATCTTACCATACTTGAGAACCTTCAACTCGGAGCATATTCAGTCAAAGATCCGGTAGCGATAGAAGCCAGTCTCCAAAAAATATTCGGTTATTTCCCGATACTTAAGAACCGCATCTCCCAGAAAGGCGGGACCTTGTCCGGAGGAGAACAGCAGATGCTGGCTCTCGGAAGGGCGCTTATGAGCTCTCCCAGGCTGCTGCTGCTCGATGAACCGAGTCTCGGCCTGGCTCCAAAGCTTATCGACCAGATATTCGATATAATCCGCGAGATCAACCATAAGGAAAAGGTCACCGTCTTCCTTGTCGAACAGAATGCAAACGAGGCCCTGCTCCATGCAGACCGCGCGTACGTGCTTGAAAATGGAAGGATATCGATAAGTTCTGAAAAAGCCGAGGA
>CAZDNQ010000197.1:0-8211 GCA_964506605.1 uncultured Victivallis sp.
CGAGGATGGAAACGCCTGGGACTACTTCAGCCATGACCAGGCGCGTTCGCGCGCATACCGCTGGGGCGAGGATGGCCTTGCAGGTTTCTCGGACGACAAGCAGAAGCTGTGCTTCTCCCTGGCGCTGTGGAACGGGCAGGATCCCATCCTCAAGGAACGCCTATTCGGCCTCGACAACACCGAGGGCAACCACGGCGAGGATGTGAAGGAATATTACTTCTATCTCGACAGCACTCCGACCCATTCCTACATGAAGTATCTCTACAAGTATCCGCAGAGGGCGTATCCCTACGACCAGATCGTAAGCTGTGGCAGGAGATGCAGCCGCAATGAATGGGAATACGAGCTTATGGATACCGGGATTTTCAATGAGAGCCGCTATTTCGATGTCTTTGTCGAATATGCGAAGGCGTCGCCGGAGGATGTCCTTATAAAAATAACCGCCTTCAACCGCGGGCCGAAGGCGATGCCGCTGCACATCATTCCCACGCTCTGGTTCCGGAATACCTGGTCGTGGACCACTGGCGGTGTAAAACCTGTGCTCAGGCAGCTGGATGAGCACGGCGGAGCCGGAGTAATCGAGGCCGTACATGACGACCTGGGGGCGCACTATCTATACTGCAAGGATGCCAGGGATCTGCTGTTCACTGAGAATGAGACGAATACCGTGCGGCTTTTCGGGATGCCTAACAGGACGCCGTACGTGAAGGACGGTTTCAACAACTACTTCGTGCATGGGAGCGACAATGCTGTAAATCCGAAGAAGACCGGCACCAAGGCATGCGCCAGCTTCAACCTGAAAGTCGAACCCGGCAAAAGCAGGACCGTCTGCCTGAGATTGAACAACACAGCCCCTGGGAATTTGAAAAAAGGAGAATCCCCGTTTGGAAGGAATTTCGATGAGGTCTTCGACGCAAGGATCAGGGAGGCTGACGAGTTCTATGCAAATATTACTCCTTCGAAGCTCACGAAGGATGAAGCCCTTGTCATGCGACAGGCCTTTGCAGGCATGCTCTGGTCCAAGCAGTACTACTGTTTCGACGCTGAAAAGTGGCTCAGGGAACATGGGGTGGATCCATTGTCGCAGAAGGGGAGGGCATGGAGGAACAAGGAATGGTTCCACATGTCGAACGACGACGTCATCTCCATGCCGGACAAGTGGGAGTATCCCTGGTATGCGGCCTGGGATCTGGCGTTCCAGGCTGTCACCCTGGCGGAAGTAGACATTGATTTCGCCAAGCAGCAGATGGACATGATGCTCAAGGAGACATACATGCATCCGAGCGGACAGCTGCCCGCCTATGAATGGAATTTCAGCGATGTCAATCCTCCGGTGCATGCCTGGGCCATCATGTTTATGTACAACCTGGAGAAGCAGAAGACAGGCAGGGGAGACGTTGACTTCCTGAAGAGATCCCTCTCGAAGATGCTCCTCAACTTCACCTGGTGGGTCAACCGCAAGGACCGCTTCGGCAGGAATGTCTTCGAGGGTGGCTTCCTCGGACTCGACAATATAGGGGTCTTCGACCGCAGTTCCCCCCTCCCGACAGGAGGATATATCGAGCAGGCCGATGGCACCGCCTGGATGTCCCTCTTCTGCATAAACATGTTCGATATCGTTTCTGAGCTGGCAAGCCTGGACAGGTCATACGAGGATCTCGTCATCAAGTTCATGGAGCATTTTCTGTGGATAGCCGTCGGAATGAACCACAAGGGCGATGACAGCCTTTGGGACGAGGAGGACGGGTTCTACTATGATCTTCTCAGGCTCCCGAACGGGGAGTCGAAGCGTATGAAGGTGCGGTCCATGGTCGGGCTGCTCCCGTTCTGCGCAGTTTCAGTGATTGGGAAATTCCAGAGGGAGAGCGTGCCTGAAGTATACGGGGCGATTATGAAGCGTCTGGCGAAAATGCCGGAGATTCTGGAATACGTGCATCCGACAGGACCCGCAAGCCTTGGTAATTCTGGAAGAGGGATATTGTCCCTCCTGAGTCCGGACAAGCTCCGCCGGATACTTTCGAAGCTTCTCGATGAGAATGAATTCCTGGGCCCGTATGGCATCCGTGCGCTTTCCAAATTCCACGAGAAGAATCCATACGTCATCAATGTCGGCGGACAGGAGTTCAGAGTCGACTACCTGCCGGGTGAATCCGACAGCGGAATGTTCGGAGGCAATTCAAACTGGCGCGGGCCTGTCTGGATGCCGGTGAACGCGCTTATCATCCGCGCCCTCCTGCAATATTACCTCTACTATGGAGACAGCCTCAAGGTCGAATGCCCTACTGGTTCGGGCAGATATATGACACTGTTCGAGGTCAGCAGGGAAGTCTCCAGGCGCCTTTCCGGAATTTTCCTGCGCAACAAGGACGGCAGAAGGCCGGTATACGGAGGAAACGAAGTTTTCCAGAACGATCCGTACTGGAGGGACAATATTCTCTTCTATGAATATTTTCATGGAGACAACGGAGCCGGACTCGGGGCAAGCCACCAGACAGGCTGGACTGGTTCGATAGCCACCCTGATAAAGCTCTTCGGCCATCTCGATCCGGAAAATCTCCTCAAAGGCGGAAAACGAACCGGTTTCATCCGCAAATCCGAAACAAACGGCGGCTGATGGAGGATTTCATGGATGAAAAAATAAACCTCGTAAGGCCCCGCCTGAAGGCCCCTCGCGCCGCGGCGATCGCCGGAATCGTCTTTGCCGTCCTGTATATCACCATGCTGGTGCTTGTCAGGCTGTCAGTCCCTTTCGACCCTTCCGAGACGGGAAACTGGCTGCCCGGAAGCTGGAAGAAGATCAGCTTTGCAATGGGGCTGGTGCCGTTCGCGGGAATCGCCTTCATGTGGTTCATGGCGGTGCTGCGGGACCGCGTCACGCATGAGGACCGCTTCTTCGACACAGTTTTCCTCGGCAGCGGATTCCTCTTCCTCGCGATGCTGTTCATCTCTTCAGCGCTGGCGCTGTCGGTCATTTCCATCTACGGCTCATCTGCCGGGACCATGCCGGATCCGTACATTTACAGGTTTGTACGCGTCCTTACCTATCATATCATGCATGTCTATGCGGTGAGGATGGCGGCGGTGTTCATGTTCCTGACGTGCACATTGTCCCTTCGCACCGCGATATTTCCGCGCTGGATGTCCTACGTGGGATTCGTCCTCGCGCTGCTCATGCTCCTGAGCCATGGCAGCCTGCAATGGATCCCGCTCGTATTCCCGTTGTGGATCCTTGCTGTCGGCATATATGTGCTGGCAGTGAACATCAAATCCGGCAAGCCCTGAAGGAACGCCTAGGCATCTGCGACGGCGTATTCGCCGTTGGGAGAATCTAAATGATTTTGCAATTTATCAGGATGCCCACTTTAAAGACAGTTTCTTTCTTGAATGGGCACAATCTGTAAGATAGAAATTAATCAGATTCTGGTATGGGATGCCAGTTTCCCTTGCTAACGCCTTGAAGTAAGTGACTGCATCCGTGTTAAGCCGCAGGGTAACCTGCTTCTTAAGATGCTTAGCATATGGATTTTTAATTGAATCTGAAAAGTCGTATTCCTTTCTCATATGAATCCTCCATATTGTTTGCTTTCTGCCCGTGTTGCCCTCCTGGCAGATATTATTCTTATTTCCGTCTCCTGCTTTCTGTATGCGTGAACAACAACAAGTAAGCGGAGCTTGACGCTGAATCCTATCAGGATGAACCTGTCCTCGTTCTGTGAATGGTCAGGATCGTGTTTCAACCTGGCATTCTCATATGTAAATGCAGTCATTGCTTCCTCAAAGGAGATTCCATGCTTATTCTGGTTCTCCTTTGCCTTCTGTTCATCCCATGTGAAACTGATATCATTCATAATTATATCATATTGCTCATAGCATTATATTTCAAGATGACATTTAATGTGTTCTTGCAGAACGCATAAGCCTCAGGAAGACGGCGGAGCCAGGTTGGCTGAATGGGTATCGTTATAAAATTTATTCATAATTTACTTTGCTAAGCTAAAAGGCTTTCCTTCAGAATCAATCTTTATGAAATCGCATTTTGATTGTGAAAACACTCGATAGGCTACTTGGATTGCTTTATTGTCTGAATTTATGTAGAAAATAATGAACGAAGGGTATTCGGGATTTTTAAAAAGTATTGGCAATTGAATTTTAACATCGGCCTGTGAAGTTTCTTTTGTGTTTAAATCAATCCATTCAAGAGAAACTGTTTTGCTGGGTTCTTGGTCAAAGGGAGCAAGAGTCGCACCTTGTCCATGAAACAATTCAAGGCTTCTTATCTTTGAGGAGTCTTGAGGCGGAGAAAGATATAGTTCTTTTACTCTAATGTCTTTTGTCCCAATATTTCTAAATTCAACGCTGTAGGAAAACTTATTATAAAGTCCGCTCCATAAGCATCCAGATAGAGTCAGGAAAAAAATGCTTAAAATGTATAATTTATTTTTCATTTTTAACGCTCTCCTATCTGCCGACCTGCGAATGCAGGTTGGCAGTATGTGAATCGTTAGGCTTATAATCCTTTAGACAATTTGTTTTCCATTCTCTGTTAACGTTCGAGTCAGCGACTTATTCGTTTCTAAAAAAATTGTTTGTGTTTCAATACGCATGGGGAAAATCTTTTCTATGGGTTTCCCCAGAAATTTAGAAAGTGACGAAGGTCCTTGAGTTTTTAAAACGAATGGTGGCGCTGGAGGGAACATTGGAGCAAACCATTCCCCTTTGAATTTTATAGAAATTCCAGGATACATTTCTGGAGGGGATCCATCAACTGATGCTATACCCAAAAGTTCCGTGTTATCGGCCAATTTGCAGGTTATGAGAACCATTACCTCAATATCTGATTGTTTTACAACGGCTTCCGCTCTGATAGATTCAACATGGTCCATATCTAGATCCCCGGAGCCGTCTTCGGCTTTCGCAAACTTCCATACCCCATGCTGATCAAAATCATCGGTATCGAGTTCTTCAAGAGTTTTTTTCATTTTACTCCTTTTGTCTAACGCCTCAGCCTTTGGCAACCGAGTGAAACCAGGTTGCCAGCAGGCGTACTAGTTATAAATTCTATTATTTTTCTTCCGTTATACATGATCCCATCTGAATATACATATATAAAGCATCAATAATCCAACGATAATAAAAAAGGGTATAAAAACAGGAAAATCTCTTATCAAATTAAATTTAATGTAATGTTCTGTAAATGTGCCCAAAAGACCAAACAATAATATGAACAATGAAAATAAAACGCATATTATTCGATTTATTTTAGATGGTAATTTTATCATAATATGATTTATAACGTCTCAGCCTCTGGGAACCGAGCGTAGCGAGGTTACCAGAAGGCTCCTAGTTAGAGAAGCTCTTCTTTATTAGTTTTCGTTCTTTATGAATTGTATTTAGTAATTTGTCTTGCCATGTCATGCTATCTGACACGTATCTATCAAAACATGAAAAAATGATAACTTCTTTAAGTTCTGATTTGTTTTCATTAAGGATTTTTATAATTGAATCGCAAAGCTGTATTCCCGATTTATATTTTTCTTTATCCTTTGTATTAAGGCTATCAAGACTAGCTTTTTCAATAGCTTCCTTTATTCTCAATACAGCATCTATTATAAGTTTAATGTTCATACATTCTCTAACTATTGTTATACGACATGTCGCTTTTGCTGCAAATATACTGTTGTTGTTTGTAAAGGTCAACAGATTTATTCAAGTTAAGGACTTGCGATGCAAGATAATACCAGAATTTTAAGAACCATGTCGCTTTTGCCCGGAATTAGGGGGTGTTATGCGACATGTCGCATAGTAAGGGGAAATAGTTATTTTTGACGTATAACTACGGAAAAAGAGGGCTAAAAGACACTCCAGGGGGATTGAGGAAGTTCGAAAGTTCGGGAGTTCGAGGAGTTATAAATTAGGGAGTTCGGGAATGCGAAAGTGCGTGAGTTCTGGAGTTCGAAACTGGGTAAGAAGTTGCCGGCAGGATCCAAGTCATTCGACGGGACAGGCACCAGCGCTCAGACAAGGCAGCGACAGAGGGCAGTAATCGGTGGGCGATGGTCCGTGGTCGGAAACCGATTACCGGTTACCGATTACGGATTGCCAGCGGAACGCCGGCTCTAGATCACTCCACGCTGACCACGGACAAGTTCTTCAGGCCCGCCTTTTCACAGATGTCCAGGACATCTATCATCTTCCCGTGCGACGACTGCTGGGTGCATTCTATAAGGATGGTGTATTCGTTGCTCCTCCTGCCAAGATCGCAGAGGGTGCTGTCGAGGCCATCCCTGCTCATCTTGACATAGTTGAAGGAGTATTCGCCGTTAGGGAAGACGGTGACATGCACGATGCTCTTTGAAATTTCACCTGCGGGCTTGTTGGTGGGACGGTTCACTTCCATGTTGGCGAGCACGCTTACAGGCGTAAGGGTGATCACGAAGAACGAGAGCATCTGGAAGGCTACGTCGATCATGGCTGTCAGGTTTAGCTCCCCAGCCGCCATGGATGCTATTCTTCTTCTCCTGGCCATAAATCCCTCCTTGCTTTTGGCAGTTGGAACACTATGGCGGAATATGCTTCCGCACCTTGGGGTAAACATAGGGGGAACATGCGTAAAGTCAAGGGGATCAGTGGATTAATATTGAAAATAGAGTGAACGAAGTGATGCCTTAATTTTACTTTTTAAATAAACATCTCCATGCTTTTTAAGTTTCCTTTATTGTCAGGGGCGCGGGCATCCTTGCCCGACGCTCCGTTGAAGAGCAAATCGATCGAGACTGTTATGGGATGATAAGCAAGCGGGACTGGTGCATTGCATGCAGGACTTTACATGTTGCCATGTTGAATTTTCAAAGATACCCTTTAGATTTTCCACTGAAATGGAGGATTATGGCAACTGAACTGGAAACATGGGAAGCCGTACTCAGGAAGATATTCCACGAGCTGGATGATGTGCTCGAGGAAAAATATGGAGCATTGTTCCCCGTAAATCCCGTCAGGGCGCGGCATGGCACCACCGACAATCCTGAATACAGCGGGCTCTTCGACATCGGAGCGTCTTTCTCCGCCGGATTCGGTTCGGAATACGGCGAAGGCTATGTCATCCAGATCAGATGGGCTACCTTGAATAAGGTCCCGGATGACGTCAAGATGGAAGCCGAGAAAATTGTGGTGGAGCATCTGGGCAGGCGTCTGCCCGAGGAGTTTCCGGGCAGGAACCTCAGGGTGGTCCGGGACGGCGGGCTGATGAAGATAGTCGGA
The DNA here is from genome assembly GCA_964506605.1 of uncultured Victivallis sp. Classification (GTDB taxonomy): domain Bacteria; phylum Verrucomicrobiota; class Lentisphaeria; order Victivallales; family GWF2-50-93; genus GWF2-50-93. The sequence goes on from CAZDNQ010000197.1 coordinate 7,258, forward strand.
AACCTTTCACTGGAAGGAATGTCATAATGTACGGGACAATTCTCGATTTAATTCCCCTCTGGGCGATGTTCGTCCTGACTATCACGCTGGTGATGCTCGCGGTCGAGGCGGGATACATCTTTGGAAAGACACATAAGGGCAGGCATGTCGACACCAATCCTGTCAGCACCATGGTCGGAGCGGCGCTCGGGCTCCTCGCCTTCATACTCGCCTTCACGTTCGGCATGGCGGGAAGCCGCTTTGAGGTGAGAAAGGAACTCGTCATACAGGATGCGAACGCCATCAGGACCGCCTATCTCCGCACCAGCATGATCGATGAGCCCCAGAAATCGGAGATGCGCAACCTCCTGGGGGAATATGTGGACGTCAGGCTGGAGGCATCGCTGCATCCCGAGAAAAGATCGATTGAATCGCTGGTCAGGACCCAGCAGATCCAGGATCAGCTCTGGGAAATAGCGCAGAAGCTCGCCAAGAAGGAGCCGGGCTCGAATCCCATAACTCTGCTCGTCCAGTCGGTGAACGACGTCATAGACAAGCATAACGAAAGGATCAGCATCGCCTTCACCAACCGCATACCCCCTACAATCTGGCTGGTGCTATACACAATGCTGTTCTTCTCCATGGCCGCTCTCGGATACTATTCCGGGATAACCGTGAGCAGGAGCAGGCTCGTGGCGGTCGTACTCGCGGTTGCGTTCTCCTCAATTATGCTCCTGATAGACGACCTCGACCGCCCGCAGCAGGGCTTCCTCAAGATCAGCCAGCAGGCCATGATAGGAGTACGCAACAAGATCGACAATGACGCCAGGATCAGCATGGAAAAGGCTGCAAATCCGGTTCAAGACAAGAACCTTCCCCTTCAAAAGGCCGATCAGCCAAGGTAATTTCAAAACAGAGGAACGGCTCGGACAAGCCCTGGTCGCCTATGGCGCCGCCAGAGGCGGGTAAACCTCG
>CAZDNQ010000198.1:0-8198 GCA_964506605.1 uncultured Victivallis sp.
GGTTGGGAATTTCAGGAACGGCGCGACTTCGTCATAGTCGACGATGTAGGAGAATTCGTCCTCGGCCGGGAACTTGAGGGACATGAAGTTGAATATCTCCTTGCCGGAATCCATGACAATGTCGCGGAGGGTCAACCCGGATGAAAGAGGATCGCGCGGTGTCGAAAACACAACCTTCTCCATCTGGAAAGGTCTTATCGAATGGTTGAATCCGACGACCTTGTTGAAGCTTTCCAGACCCTCCGGCGACAAGCCCCAAAGCATGATCCATCCCCCGTTGCCGGTGAAAGACCTGACTTTGTCCGAAGACGTCGAAAGTGTCTTCAGGTTTTCAGGGTTCGCCTCTATTATTGCAATTCCGTATCTGGGATCCAGTGCTGACAGCAGATCCGGAGAGGAGCTGAAGTTCATCCCTGAGTTGTTTATCATCTTGAACTTGAGGGCGTCCTGCACGAACACAGCTACCGCCTTCCTCACCGGCTTGTATGATACGGAGTAGTTCAGCAGGTTGTCGAACAGTTTCTGCGCAACAGGGTCGCTGTCGATTTTCTCCTCCATGACGAGTTGGCAGAGGATCAGCAGTCCGTCACCTGTCTGGCATTCCGCAAGCGCGGTATAGTTGAGCAGAGTGTCGCACTGCACGAGCGACTTAGAGCCGTATGAGGATTTCTTGTATGGTTTCCTGTAGACGACGCTGTCTCCGCTCCAGGTGAAGAAGTCGGGCTGGTCGAGTCCGTCCATCGTAGGATGCGTGAGATCTTCAGGAAAGGCGATTCTTCCTGTGAAATCGCTGACCTCGAAGTCCGCGGGCACTGCCTTCTGGTTCAGCGGGTTCGCCTGTTCGAGCACGAGTACTTTTGAACCCGAAGAGGAAAGGTTTAGGAGGAAATCGCTTGTCGCCTTCTCCTTTGGGATGGAATCCTTGCCGAAGACAAGATTCTTCACAGGCGGAATCTTGTCGAGGGAGATTATCTCCGTGAACTGGATACCCCGGGCCGCGAGCCGTGATTTTATCTTGCCTGCCGGGTCATAGACCGCGAGATCGTCTTTTTTAACTTCCGGCTTAGGGGAGAGGGAAGGATTTATGACTGAAACATTTTTCACTTCCCTGAAGACTTCCTTTCCGCCTCTGGAGCAGGTCATCACGAATTCACCGGAAGTTCTTTTTTCCACGGAAGGGATTTTCAGGGCCACGTCGAACTGCTGCGCTTCACCTGCCGGGATGTTGAAGGTCTTTTTTGCGGGATCCGCAGATTTCCCCTCGATGTTGAGGCTCCAGGAGACTTCTATGGGATCGTTGAAACGTGTGCTGTTGAACACTTTCATGGTGCGTTTGACTTCCGCTCCGCTTCCGAATGTCCAGTTCCATTCGCGGCAGAGGACGCATACCGGCTTCATCGCGGTATACACGAGATCGGATTCGTATCCGACCCACATCTGCCAGGCGGAAACCTCATCCCAGCGGTATCCTTCGGTCAATATCTTTCCATATAGGCCTTTTGCGTTCTTCGCCTCGGCCCGGCCAGTGAAGCACCTGTCGCCGTCGAGAGCCGAATATTCCGCCGGAGCCATGCCGTTTGCATAGAAGCATTCGCCATGGAGCATGGGCTTGTTCTTCGCCATCGGCCACACTCCCGGGCTCCTGTTGAAGGTCCGGTACCAGAAATCCCTGTTGTTGTATGCGAGATCAGGAAAATCGCGCCAGCTTGCTCCGGCCGACATATCGTTGTAGTGGCAACCGTTCACAGGCATCGACTGGTTCTTCAAGGCCCTGCCTCCATCGACCATTGTCGGCCTGGTCGGATCAAGATTCTCAACGGCTTCGGCGCCTTTCCTCATTGCGGGTTCGACTATGTCGAGAGTCCCAAGGTTGCAGGAATTTATGAACGTTATTTCATTTTCGATCGACCAGATGAAGATGGAAGGATGGTTGCGTTCCGTCCTCACCCAGGCGCGCATCTGGCTGTACCAGTTGTCAAAGAGGGCCTTGTTGGGCTCACCCTTGTCCACCAGGCCGTATGAAGCCATTTCGCCGTCGAAGATTCCGCTGGAACGAACTGGAAGACCTGATTCATCGTACAAGTCTAGCATCTTCCTCCTGCTCATCTCCGGGGATCCATACGAGGTCCATAGCCTGCACATGTTGATTCCTGTCTTCCTGGCCCATTCGATGCCTTCCTTTGACGGATTCAATCCTCCAGGGCTTGTATCGGACCACATCTGCCATTTTACTCCGTTCAGCTTGAAAAGGTGCGTGCTCCAGTCCCATTCGCGGAAACCGAAACGCGTCCTGGAGGTGTCGATCACCTTGCCGTCGGCGCTTAGCTTTGTCACGACCCAGTATAGGTTCGGTTCGTCGGGCCACCAGAGCTTCGGATTCTCCCAGCCTTCGGACAATGACAGCACCTCTTCTTTACCGGGTTGGACGGAAATCTCCCTGGCGGCAAAAACTTTTTCGGCCACTCCGCCCTTTCCGGCGTTCCATGGGACGATTTCGTTTTCAACCTTGATCTTCGCCGGGACCTGAGAGGGATTCTTCACCGTGACTTCAAGTCCAAGGGACCTGCCTTTGACAGACGGCTTGGCAAAGACATCTGAAACGTAGCTCTTACCTGCGGCGACCAGGCTGAGGGGTGAGATTACTCCTGCTTCATCGCAGTTCCATACGGGCATGTCGAACTTCATTGATATGGCCTGGGAATGCAGGACATCCTTAGGGACGTTGAAATAGTATCTGGCTCCCTTCTGCAGATCACGGATGGCGTAGTAGCTGTCCTTGAAGACGATTGCGATTTCATTTTTCGATCCTGGCTTTACCGCGGAGCTTATGTCGCACTGCCAGGCGGCGAAGCAGTCTTTGCTCCAGCCGCAATGTTTCCCGTTTACGAACACCGAGGCGATCATCCCGAAGGATTCGAAGTCGAGGAAGAATGAACGGTCCTTCAGATCGGCCGGAACCATGACAGTTGTCCTGGCGATGAACCTGTGGCACATCTGGAATTCAGGATGCTCCTTGTTCTTCTCACCGGGGAAGCTGATGCCGTACCAAATGAGATCATTCAGGTTCTGCGGCAGTGATTCCGTACCCTTAAGCCTGTCCTCCTCATTGACTGCCTGCTCGTCCCATCTTGCGATCTGCCAGAGGCCGCTCAACTCCACTTTCGCCCTTTCTGCCGGGGATCCGGAGGATTTAAGCTCAAACATGGTTTCCGACGCCTTCCTGTCCTTCTCTGAAAGGAATTCCTCGCCGGGCTTTATTTTCCCATTCGGGGTGAAATTGTCCTTGGATATGCAGAAGCAGTCGAAGAAGTTTAGAGTCCGGACAGCTTTCTCCTCCGGATAGTCATATACTTTCAGCGGGAGATGGCGGATCTGGAGTGTGTGCTTGCCGGAGGCGAGATCCAGTTCGCCGAATTTCACCCAGGCGATCTCGCACCAGAACGCGATCGGCATGAGATCGCAGGTAGGCTCGGTCGCCTTAAGAGTGCTCCACTTGCCGTTGTCAATTGTCCAGTCGAAATCCGTCCTGACCCACTCGTATCCGATGCGGCCCCAGATCTGGTATTTTCCTGCGGTCTTTATGTCGAAGTCGTATTCGAAGACGGCTCCGTCCTTGCCGAGCCTTTTTGCATTTTCCTTCTCGCTGATGGAGATGTTGAGGACTTTGCCTTCGGACATAAACTGGCTGTTGCCCCAGCCTTTAATTTCAAAACCTCTGTCATCGGGTTTGCCGTCCGGCGGGATTATCTTCGGAACGGACGTCGGACTTTCACCTTCAATCCAGACGAAATCGGCCGAGGACACCAGGAATGGAAGTATTGAAATCGAAATGATGGAAATAATTTTTTTGAATATCATGTGCTCCTCTTTGTATTTTATTATTTTTCCCGGTGCGCGGCCCGGCTATCTATTGATGCATGCCACCGAATCCCCTTCGACCAGCCTTATCGGCACCAGCGTTGAAACAGGCATGGAGGTTTTGCCCTTCATGGATAGAACCTCCAGGGCGACCGCTCCCATGACGTCGAACTGCTCCTCTATATGAGTCAGTTTCCTGATGCCGAACTTTGAAACTATGCCCGAAGCTTCCGGGGAGCACCCGAAGCTGCACAGGGAGATCTCCTCGGGGACTTTGATGGAGTGCCTCTTAAGCACGGACAGGAATTCGATGGCGGGGACATGGACCGACGAAAAAATGCAGGTTGGATTCCTTCCTTCAGATTTCATGAGCGCAATTCTGTCGAGCAGCATCCTTTCCTCTTCAGGACCCTGCCAGAAATTCTGGTCGGCCATGATGATCTCCGGTTTCAGCCCATGCTTCTCCATTGCCATTGAATAGCCGTTCCTCCTCTGGGTGAAGGAGGGGATGCCGTCAAGACCCCTGCATGTCGCGAAGATTATGTTCCGGTGCCCCTTGCTGAAAAGATAATCAAGCATCATCCCGGACGCGCCCAGGTTGTCAGTCCCTATATTGTCATACTGGTAACTCCCGTTGAGAGGCAGGCAGACGAAGGGGATTTCCGCGGATTTCATCTGGAGCACGAAATTTTCCGGGAGGGGTTTGTCGTCGAATATTATGACGGCGTTGCATCTGCCTGTCGCGACTTCGTGCTGGATGAATTCATCGTACCATGACGGATCCTGGGACATCCCCTTCATGTGGTATTTCAGTTCAGTAAAATGGATGCCGTAGGATTTCCTGATGGATTCAAACGCCTGCGCCGATTCGGTGTCTCCGCGTCCAATGAAGGCGAGGGCGCTGTTTTTCCTTCTTATGGATCTTCCATCTGATTTCAATACCTCCCATCCGCGGCCCGGGAGGTTCCGTACAAGACCCTCCTCGTCAAGTTTCTTCAGGGAGGATCTGACCGTGAAGCGGCTGGTATTATACTGCTGGCACAATGAGTTCTCGCTTGGGAGAGGGGAGCCCGGGGTATGTTTGCCGGACAGTATTTCCTCCCTCAGATTCCTGTGGATATGCACGTAAAGAGGAGTGTTTTTTCCGTTTCTGCCCATGATATTCCTTTATGAGTCACCGATTAAAAATCCAGCATCTTATTTTAAACATACATGTATTTTATAATAATTGCTTGACATTGTCAAGCGTTTATGATATAATATTCGTAAAATAAGATAAATAAGTTTCAAATATCGACAGAACATACATGTATGAAAAGTGACAATTGAATAGATGGCGAGTCTTTTATGAAAAAGGGATTCACACTTATCGAACTGCTGGTTGTGATTGCGATTATCGCAATCCTGGCGGCGCTTCTCCTTCCCGCCCTAAGCCAGGCAAAGGAGAAGTCGAAGGAAGTCCTGTGCAAGAGCAACATGAAGCAGGTATACCTGACTTTTCTTTCTTATGTCCAGGACTACAATGGATATACTCCCGCACCGGCGGGCGGAGCCGGCAACGACAACGCCGGACGCGAGAACGGAATGTTCCAGCTGCAGATTTATTCCAGGGGTATAGACGAGAACAGCCTTCCATGGAATTTCAAGGTGGCGTATTTCCTATGCCCCTCGGACCTCATATCCAACCACCAGATAGACAATTCAGATGAAAGGGCAGTGACCTACAAGGTCAACTGCTACGCATACACTAAGACCACCAACGACACCAAGAGATCTGCAAAGTTCGAGTCCTTGCCTAAGAACGCCAAGAGTGGAAAGCCCAACACGCCGGACAAGATAGTGCTCATGACCGAGGGCGACGGCGACGTCAACGGATATTTCGTATATGGAGCCACCACTCCTAATCCGAAAACCTGGGGAACCGAGTTCCAATGGCACCTCTGCACCTTCCACAACGGCAGGAAAAATGTGAACCTGCTTTACTTCGACGGTCATACCGAAGAAGGAAATCTGGTGACGAACTATGCATCAGTCCTGGCAAGCGCGGAATGGGCATACTGGTGGTGATCCATTGTCTGACATGGGGATATAAGGAGCTATGAGCATGATAAAGAGTAGAAATTTCACTTTGATCGAACTTCTTGTTGTCATTGCGATCATCGCAATCCTGGCGGCCATGCTCCTGCCTGCGCTCAAGAATGCAAGGGAGCAGGCCAAATCGGCGGCCTGCAAGACCAACCTCAAGAACATATCCACTATATGGGTATTGTACTGTTCGGACTGGAACGGCTATCTGCCTCCTAGGGCAAACGGCGTGGCTGGCGGAGGTAACAATGGCTACTGGTATTATCACAACGGGACCCTTGGCAGTTCATTGTGGGGGAGCGAAACCTCAACAAAAAAAATAACCGTGCTTACATGTCCCTCCCAGAATGAATGGTACTACAGGGACGACTGGAAGCAGATACAGATTCCATATGGATATAATGAAAACGTCGGTCCGCAGACTGGTGACGACTGGTCGAAATACCGTGAGACTTCCATCAAGTTCCCGAGCAAGCTCGTAGTCTTCTGCGATGCCATGTCGGCAGTCTGGAACAGGGCTGGAAGCAACTATTACGGTTACTGGGACAGCCTCGGGAACCTCACAAGCAACTCCAGCATTCCCGATCCCTGGAACCCATACGGGCTGGGCAGCTGGAACAACTGGTGCAAGCGCCATTCAAAGGGTGCGAACATAGCCTTCGGAGACGGGCATATAGATTTCTCAAACGACTTCAAGTCCGACAAGAACGACAAGCTTTTATCAGGAGCCAGGGATCCCTATGACAGGGGAGACGGAGTAGATGACAACACCTGGCGTTGAAGACATTATCAGGAGGGGGTTGTGAACTGGAAAAAGTTCAATTCGGCTGGAATCTCCATGACGGAGAAAAGTTTCACACTCATAGAGCTTCTTGTTGTCATTGCGATCATCGCAATACTGGCGGCCCTTCTGCTTCCTGCGCTGAAAAGCGCGAAGGAGAAGGCCAAGCAGGCCCTCTGCCAGAGCAACATGAAGCAGGTATTCCTTGATGCGACCAACTATTCCATAGACTACAATGGATTCTATCCTGCTGCAGTCTCCGCAGGAGGATGCGGCAATGCAACCGGACAGGCGCTGCCTTACCAGCTGCAATGCTACCATCGCGGGTGGGATACGGTGCCGCCGATAGACAACATAAAGGTTGCAACCTATCTCTGTCCGTCAGACAACACTCCCAATATCTGGGTTCCAGGCGAGATCGCACATTCGATGGCGAATTCCGATGGACGCCAGGTGACCTACCAGCCCCAGAGATATGCTTTTGCAGCAGCCCTGTCCACCGGCGGGGAACCTACAATGCCGGTGAATCCGGAAGCGATCTTCAAAAAAGTGGTAAGCTCAAAAAGCAGCTCCCCTTCGTCAATAATCTTTCTGGGTGAAAGCAGCGGCATCCAGTATTTCGTCAGGCAGGACGATCCCACGCCTGTCTACAATGACTATGGCACATCGATAAACATGAACCTGACAGCTTTCCATAACAGCAAAAAAGGAGTGGACCTCCTGTATTTCGACGGGCATGTGGACGGGGTCGGCAACGTGATACAGGACTACCTGAGCGCACTGGACAGCGCCTCATGGGGGTATTTCAATTATTGAAAGATTGGAAGGAGGAGGCCATGGGAAATAAATATAAGTTCACCCTGATCGAACTCTTGGTAGTAATTGCGATCATCGCAATACTGGCGGCACTGCTGCTGCCGGCGCTCCAGAACGCGAAGAAGGTGGCGTTCGCCGTCACATGCAAGGCGAACCAGAAGCAGGTTGCTCTCGCCAGCATGAACTATTCCGTCGACTGGAACGGGATCCTCCCTCACAACGGCAATTCGGCCGACTGGGCGTCCTGGCAGGATTTCTCCAACGATGAATGGTACCAGAAGCTGGACATATACAAGCGCGGCAGCAGCGGCGGAACGGTCATGCATTGCCCTCAGGCCACGCTTTCAGTCATCCCGAGATGGAATTATTTCGACCGCTGCGACTTCGACTTCACGGCCAACTACAATCTTGTGATGAAATTCACAGGCGGAGGATGGAAGACAATAGGCCCGTATACGAAAAACCTCAACGAGAAGATATACTGGTACGCGGATACGAAGATGTCTTTCTATAATGCGGCCGGAGGGGGATATTATTCAGGACCATGGTCTTATTTCAGCAGCACAAGCCTTCCGTGGACAAGCGATACCTCTTCTCCATTCTTCGGGAAAGGGCATCCGGGCAACGCCGGAAATTTCATATTCGGGGACTGCCATGT
>CAZDNQ010000199.1:0-8140 GCA_964506605.1 uncultured Victivallis sp.
ACTTCAAATGGTTCTACAGCGACGACGACCGGCATACCGTGAAGAGCGTGGAGGAACTTTTAGGAATCTACTACTATTCCGTCGGCCGCGGCTGCAACATGCTCCTCAACATCGGGCCCGACAGGCGCGGACTCCTCCCGAAGAAGGACAAGGAAAATCTGCTCAGGTTCGGCGCCGAGATCAGACGCCGTTTTTCAAAACCGGTGCTTTCAACGGTCGACTTCTCGCACAAGGACGACACATGGCGCTACGATGCCGGAAGCGGCAAGTCGTTCTTCATGGACAATGTCATACTCCAGGAGGATCTGCGGTACGGCGAATCCATCAGGCGCTTCCGCATCTCAATCATGCCGTACACCACTGGAAAGTATATCAACATATACGAAGGATACAATGTCGGGCACAAGGCGATATGCCAGTTCCCGCTGATAAGGGCGAAGGAGATTGTGATCCAGGTGCTCGAGTCCGATGGAAAAGTCCGCATGCGCGACATCAAGGTCTTCCGTACTTCCAAGCAGCAGGGCTGAAGCCAGGAATCGGAATTCAGGAGCCCGGGCGTTGCATTCTGAAACAAGCTTCGCTGCTGCGGAGGGTCGGGCTTGCGAGATCGCGTTTTGAGAGGACCGGTTCGCCTTTAAGCGGCCATTTGACGTTGATGTCCGGATCGTTCCAGATTATCCCGCGTTCATCCTCGGGAGAATAGAAGTCGCTGCACTTGTACATGACGTCGGCTGATTCGCTGACCACGCAGAAGCCGTGCGCAAAGCCGACCGGTATGAAGAACTGCTTTTTGTTCTCGGCGGAAAGATAGCAGCCCTCCCACTGTCCGAAGGTCGGCGAACCATGCCGGATGTCGACGGCCACGTCGAATATCTCGCCGGCGACAGCCCTGACAAGCTTGTCCTGTCCGGGGTTTATCTGGTAGTGCAGGCCGCGGAGGGTGTTCCTGACCGACCGCGACCAGTTGTCCTGGACGAAATCCACCTTGATGCCGGCGGCCTCGAACTTTTTCCGGCTATATGTCTCCAGGAAGAAACCACGGTCGTCTCCGAAGACGTCGTGTTCGATTATGAATGTGCCTTCAAGCCTGCCCCTGATGAATTTCATGTCGGATAAAGATTCCCTTTTAACTTCAAAATTTCAAAAACGGCATTAAATTAGCGTTTTGAGATTCAATAATCAACCCTCTGAAAGGATTATGTCATGCGGCAGCCTGCAATGCTCGCGATATTCTGCGCTCTTGCACTAAATGCGTTTTCACAGGAATACGAAATAAAGTTCACCCGCCCTTCAAAAGCCGGCGATGTGTCCAGGGAGATAAGCACCGGGACAAGCACCCAGCAGTCGACAGTATTCTCCGCGGGGCAGGTCATCAAGTCCGCCAATCTCATTACTGAAATCGAACTTGAGTCCGACAACACCGTGGTCGAAACAGACAAGGAGGGGCGTCCGATCAGGGAGTCGCTCCTCGTCCGCATATGCAAGGTGAAGATTGACGGACAGGAAAGCACACCGTTCGCCGCAGGAACTGTCATCAATGCTTCAGTCAAGGACGGCAAGGTGGTGTTCGACGTGGACAACAAGCCCGTGGACGACAGGCTCTCTGCCGCGCTTTCGCTGGTTGAATCCCTGTATACCGGGGGGATCGGCGACGATGAGGTGTTCGGCACTTCCGACAGGAAGAAGATCGGCGACTCCTGGAAGATCAGGCCGGAAGCCATACCCGCGGACATGGCGCGGCACGAAATAAAAGTGGACAAGGACAAGATCGACGGCTCGGTCAGGGTTGAGAAGCTTGAGAAGTCAGGCGACGCGGATTGCCTGTTCATCAGCGCTGAAATGAGCGTCAAGGACATAGTCCCGAAGCTTCCCGAGAACCTTAAGGTCGAAAGTTCGGTGATGATGACGAACTTCACCGGCCTGTTCCCGTTGGATCTGGCTTCGCAGAGGCTTGCCCAGACCACGGAGTTCAAAATGCAGATGACCCTGATCGGACGCGTCAATCCGGAATCGCCGGAAGTGAAGATCGTCTCCACCAACGAGAGGAAATCCTCCCAGAAGTCAATACCGGGGAAGAAGCAGTAGATGGAAAACTTCGGCAAAATACTTGACGGCAAGCTTGAAGATCTGAAGCGCAGCTACGGGGAGTTCGCATCGCTGCCGGTCGACCTGGAGATGACCGGCGACGGCGAAGTGGACATCCATGCCAGGCAGAAGACGACTGCAAAACCTGTCGAAGTAAGCGCCCACGGAACTTTTTCAAAGCACGAGATCCGGAAGCTGCGACTCGAACCATGCGAAAAGGAAGGCTGGTACCTGAAACGCGCCGACCTGCCTGATTCGCTGCCGATCAAGGTATCCACCAGGAACGTATGGACGACCGGCGACATGGTGAGCAGCATCGTCCTCAGGAGCGGCAATTCGCACAATTACGTCCGTCTCGTGGAACATATAATCGCGCTGAAGGCCGGACTTGACGTCGACAACCTCATGATTTCATTGGACTCCGGCGACCCGCCTCTTTTCGAGCAGGGCAGCATGGAGCTTGTCAACGCGCTGATGGAAGCCGGCAGGAAGGAACAGGACCGGCCGTTGAAATATTACACTGTCAGGGAACCGGTGTCCATAGTCAACCGCCACGGCAGGTTCGTGATCATAAATCCTCCGGAAAATGGCAGGCGCACGCTTGAGATCGACTGCGCCAGGAATTTCCCGAACGCGATAGGTTCGCAGAGGATAAGGTTCACATTGAACGAGAAGACCTTCCGGCATGGGGCGAACGCCCGGACGAACACGACTGCGAAGCAGATCCTGTTCTGCCTTACCGTAGGAAAGCTTTTCGCAGACATAAGGAACGTGGGCTACAACAGGCACAATGTGCTGATCGCCGCCAAGCGCCGCTACCTGAACGAGCCACATCTCATGCACAACGGCAAATCCCTGGAAGCCGCCTGGCACCGTGCCAACCTCGACCTCCTGGCGGCAATCGCGCTGATCGAGGAAGGAAGGTTCATCGGCAGGATAACCGACTACAAGGGCAGCCACTTCATGGATGTCGAGCTAATCAAGCTGCTATACTCCAACGACATGCTGGTGGAAGTCAAAGCCTGAATCTGGAACTTTGGAAGCCTAAAGCAAAGCCGCAGAGCCGCAAAGAATAACCGCCAGAAATTTCCTGAACTTCAGCGAATTCCGCTCGAATTTGAACAGAAAATGGCAAAATCGCCCAAATAATGCCTTTTATGCCAATCTTGCATATAAAACTCCAGACTGATTAATTCATCAGCCTTAAAAAGCTAAGGGGCGCGGGCATCCTGCCCGGCGTTTTTATATCAAATTGAATATGCGCCGGGCAGGATGCTCGCGCCATTTGCTTGGTGTAAAACTGAAACATCGCCTTTGCGTTTAAAAATACTGATTTTCCTTGTTGTAGCACTTTTATCCACTTTTAGTGGATGTATATTTAAAACAGTTAAAGGGTATATTATTAGACAATTAAAGGCAATTGGTTTTTCCGGCAATGTTTATTTTGTTCATCACAGTATTTTTTTCAAGAATTTTTAAAGAACTCAGAGAATGCGTTCTTTTAACGGGGTTCATCTCCTTTTCCGGCGGAATGTCAGGCGCAGGCGCTGTCTGCACAGCCTCAAATTCCTCCAGGAAACGCAGAAGCCTCATTCTATCCTGCAATCATCCCCTAGTTTTTAATCCCTTGCCGGGATCCGATCTCCTTTCCAGGAAAGAGGACCGCGCATGGATTCCCTGTTTGTAGAACAACAGGACATATTCACTCCTGAAAACACCCAGGTTCCGGAAAACACCGGAGTGCAGCCTCTTGCCGCCCGCCTCCGCCCGATGAACTTCGACGAATACGTCGGCCAGAAGCACATACTCGCCGAAGGCAAGCTCCTCCGCCGCGCCATAGACTCCGATTCATTCACCTCAATCATACTTTCCGGCCCGCCGGGAGTCGGCAAGACCAGCATAGCCGAACTCATAGCAAAGATGACCAACGCCGCCTTCATCAGGCTTTCCGGCGTCGCCTCCAGCGTCGGCGACATCAGGAACGAGATTGCCACGGCAGTAGTCAGACGCAAGAGTTCCGGCAGGAAGACAATCCTGTTCATAGATGAAATCCACAGGTTCAACCGCGCCCAGCAGGATGTGCTCCTGCCCGACATCGAGAACGGCAACATCAGGTTCATCGGCGCCACGACGCAGAACCCGTTCTTCTATGTGAACGGCCCCCTGCTCTCCCGATCGCTGGTGTTCAAGCTCGAGGCCCTGTCGGAAGACGACATCGCATGCCTCATAGCCAAGGCGGTCACAGACATCCGGGGATTCTCGGACAAGAAGATCAAGCTTGAGCCCGACGCCCTCACCTTCCTCGCCAAATCATGCGAAGGCGACGCGAGGCGCGCACTCAACGCCATCGAAATAGCCGTGCTGACAACCAGGCCTGACAAGAAAGGCTTCACCGTCATCAGCAAGGAAGTCGCCCACGAGTCCATCCAGGAAAAACCGGTCGAGTACGGCGACGACGGACATTATGACACGGCAAGCGCATTCATAAAGAGCATGAGGGGAAGCGATGCGGATGCCGCGGTCTACTGGCTCGCAAAGATGCTGCATGCAGGCGAGGACATACGCTTCATCGCCAGAAGGATAGTCATATTCGCTTCCGAAGACGTCGGCAACGCCGATCCAAGGGCCATCACTGTCGCCTTAAATGCGATGCAGGCTGTAGAGATGATCGGGATGCCGGAAGCCAGGATCATCCTGGCGCAGGCTGTGACCTACTGTGCGACCGCACCGAAGAGCAACGCGAGCTACAAGGCTGTAGATGCGGCGCTCGACGACGTGAGGAACGAGCGGGTGCAGGCTGTTCCGAAGCATCTGCGGGACTCGCACTACAAGGGTTCGAAGACGATGGGGCATGGCGAAGGCTATGTCTATCCCCATGACGAGGATGGACATTTCGCAGTGCAGGAATACATGGGGGTCGCAAAACGGTATTACACTCCTTCGGAGACCGGCTATGAGTCGAAGATCAGGGAGCGTATCGAATACTGGGACGGGCTCAGGAAGGATGTCAAGAAGGGAAAATGAAGGAAAAGGATGGGATCAGGCAGTTGTTCATACCGCGGCGCAGTACTCTGGAGACGGAGTTCATCAGGCGCGCTGGATTGGAGATTTCCGCCCATCTTGGGAAAATAAGACAGCTCGGGAAGTCTGGAATGCTTTCGGTGTTCTATCCGTCGGACGGGGAACCTGACATCACCGGATATCTTGAGGAACAAATAAAAAAAAGAAAGGAATTATGCTTTCCGAGGTTCAGCAGGGCCATGGGCGGATATGAAATGGCGCCTGTCGCGGATTTCGGGAAGGATTTCAGGATGGGGAAGTTCGGGATTATGGAGCCGCGCGGAAGGATTCCGGCGGTGCCGCCCGAACAGCTGAAGGATGTCCCATGGCTGGTACCCGGAGTTGCTTTTGATCGCAGGGGAGGAAGGCTTGGACATGGGAAAGGGATTTACGACCGGCTCCTCAGGGACTCCGCCGGTATTAAGATAGGAATATGTTATGATTGGCAGATCATTGACGAGGTACCGTCCGGAAAGGACGACGTAAGAATGGATTTTATCGTCACCGAATCCGGAACCCTTGTCTGTTCTTAAATTGAAAGGAGAAACAGTAAATGGATGCCATTAGCAATTTTATCAAGGAATTGATTGGAGTATTGTCAAGCAAGTCGGTGATAGGCCTGCTGTCCGGCGTGGGCATAGGATTCCTCATCCACTGGCAGATAACGAAGCTCTGGGGGCAGAACGCCGCCACGGCTGCCGAGAAGATACGCGACGACGCCAAGAAGGAGGCGGATCATATCCTCCGCGAGGCGAAGGTCGCCGCAAAGGCCGAACTCCTGAAGATCAAGGATGAGTTCGAGGTCGAGGCGAAGGAAAGAAGGCAGGAGCTGGGCGCCCTTGAGAAGAGGATAGGCCAGAGGGAGGAGATCCTTGAGAAGAAGGCAGATGTCCTCGAGGCCAAGATGGCCACCGTCGAAAAGACGGAGAAGGAGATCGAGCTTGCCAGGGAGCGGGTGTCCAACAAGGAGGCCGAACTGAAGAAGGAGATCTCCAGGCAGATCACCGAGCTCGAACGCATTGCCGAACTGAACAGGGATTCCGCCAAGGAGATGCTCCTTGAGAAGATCAAGGGCGAGGTCCAGAACGAGACAGGCCACCTCATCCGCAACCTCGTCGACGAGGCGAAGCAGAAGGCCGAGAAGGAATCCCAGAAGATCATGATATACGCGATGCAGAAATATGCATCGGACTGCGCATATGAGCATACCACTGCGACCATTCCGCTGCCGAACGACGAGATGAAGGGAAGGATAATCGGACGCGACGGACGCAACATCCGCGCCATCGAGGCCGCGGCAGGCGTGACCCTCATGATTGATGACACCCCCGAAGCCGTGGTCATATCCTGCTTTGATCCGGTCAAGAAGGAGACCGCGAGGCTCCTGCTCGAGAAGCTCATCTCCGACGGCAGGATTCATCCGACCCGCATCGAGGAGCTCTACAAGAAGGCCGAGAAGGAGGTCGAGGACGCAGTGTTCTCTGCCGGCGAGGCCGCCGTGCTGGAAACCGGGCTCCAGGGTATCAACACCAACCTCATCAAGCTCCTGGGCAGGCTCAAGTTCAGGTTCAGCTTCTCGCAGAACGTCCTCAGGCATTCCGTCGAGACCGCCTATTTCATGGGCACCATCGCATCTGAGCTCGGGCTCGATGTGCAGAAAGCGCGCAGGATAGGGCTTCTCCATGACATCGGCAAGGCCATGGACCACGAGATCGAAGGATCCCATGCGTCCATCGGCGCTGACATCCTGAGGAAGAACAACGAGGCGAAGGATGTGATCAACGCCGTTCACGCACACCATGAGGAAGTCGAGAAGGAAACACTCTATGCCGTGCTTGTCAGCGTCTGCGACGCGCTCAGTGCATCCAGGCCCGGAGCCAGGAGCGAGACTGCCGAGCTCTATCTCAAGCGTCTCGACCAGCTCGAGAAGATCGCATGCGAGTTCAGCGGCGTCGAATCCTGCTATGCACTGCAGGCCGGACGCGAAGTCCGCGTCGTCGCACAGCCGACCAAGATCAGCGATGCCGAAGCACAGGTCCTCGCACGCGACATCTGCCAGCGCATAGAGAAGGAAATGAACTATCCAGGGCAGATCAAGGTTACCGTAATCAGGGAGACCAGGTGCATCGACTACGCGAAATAAATTTTGCGGACGCGACAAGCGCGTCCCTCCATTTCCTGATCCAACATGGAGGGTTTTGCCTGTCAAAACCGTTTCTTGATTTTTTTATTTGATTGGTGTTAAATTGGAAATAACATGAATTTACTCTTCATCGGCGATGTTGTCGGAAAGGGCGGACGCCTCGCGGTCAAGGGACTCGTCCCCGAGCTGCGCAGGCAGTACAACTGCAGTTTCGTCATAGCGAACGTGGAGAATGTCGCCGGCGGAGCCGGCATCAGCGCAAGCTGCCTTGCCGACCTTGCAGGCGTCGTTGACGTCTGCACTTCCGGCGACCATGTCTGGGACCAGAAGGGTTTCGACGAGGAAATAAAGCGCTTCGAAAACGTACTCCGTCCGGCGAACTACCATAAGAAGCAGCCGGGCAAGGGATATGACGTGTTCAGGAATCCCGGCGGCGGAGAGGTCGCCGTGATAAACCTGCTCGGAAAGGTCTTCATGAAGGAAAGCTCCAGCTGCCCGTTTGAGACAGTAGAGACGATACTTGCGTCGCTTCCGGCGACAGTGAGGACAATCATCGTCGACATTCATGCCGAGGCCACCAGCGAGAAGGCAGCGATGGCGCATTTCCTCGACGGCCGCGTGACAGCCGTCCTCGGCACGCATACGCACGTCCAGACCGCCGACGCGGTAGTCCTCCCCAAGGGAACGGCTTTCATTTCAGACGTCGGCATGACAGGTTCGATAAATTCGATACTTGGGCGTGAAATCGAGGCGGTGCTTAAAAAGTTCACAAGTGGAATGCCGATGAGGCTCCCCGTAGTCGAAAAGGACATCAGGCTCGACGCCGTCGTGATCTCCTACGACATGAACACC
>CAZDNQ010000200.1:0-8108 GCA_964506605.1 uncultured Victivallis sp.
ACGGAGGAATCCCTCCAAAACCTATTCTTGAAGTTTATTTAGGACAGTAATGATATGTTCTCATCTCTTACTGGTCGAAACGAATGACGGAGGGGGATGTCACAGCACCCAATCCTGATTCAGTCCAACATATCATAGAATAGAACATCTGGAAGCGGAAAGTCAAGATCCTCCCTGCTCCACTGAGAAGCCTAGACTTTGACCAAGGGGGTATGACCACTAACATCTGGGTAAAATTGCCCAGATGCTCGTTCCTCATTATCACAAGAACAGTCTTTTAATGAACTACCCCGGGGCAGAGCCCCAAGGAATTTCTTTCGATTAAAAACCCGTCAACATTCCAGTACTGCTATTTCATAGCCAACACTCCCATTACGGCATCTTAAAAAGAAATTAATTGGATATTACTTGCCCGCTGTGGAATCCGGTGTCGTTATTCTTTTCCACAGGGATATGAAATGACAGACACAGGAGTAAAACGCGGACGCCCTTGCAAAGCCTGTAAATGGAATGTATGTTTCAGCAGATGAAATTTGAACGGCAATTCAACATGGAGGTAAGACTCTGAGATAATATAGACGACAAAATATTTTAACGTGACTTTTGACAAAGTTTCTAACTGAAAACTACCAATTTTCTCGAATAGGAAATGTGTCAGGGGTTGCGTCCCATCTGGGACGCTTCTTCTGCATTCCTATTCGGGCATGGTAGTGCCTCAGTTAGGGTGTGGATTTAGCGTCCCTCTTTTTTTGGCCAACATCGGTAATAAACGAAAGGAGCAACATGTTTGATACAACTGAATTCCTGGAAGCACTGCTGGGGACTTTGCTCCCCTCTGTGCTATACGCTGCCGCTATATGTTTTTTTGATCAGCAACGCCCGAAAATCCTGCCGCTGCTGCTGCTGTTCGTTGCTGGCGCAATCATTGTCGCACCATGCTACATGGCCGAATACGCCCTGGATATCGCATTCCCATGGGGCTCGCAGAACCATCTGCTGGCAAACATGCTTCCATCGGCAATCCTTGAGGAGGGAGCAAAGCTGCTATGCCTGGCTCTTGCCTTCCGCATGCTTCTCGACCGTTCCGACCGCTGGCAGCATTACTTCATTTCCGGATTCGTGCTTGGCTCTGGTTTCATGTTCATGGAGAAATTCGTGTGCATGCTTGAATACGGTGACATCTACATGCTTCAGGAAAACAGAAGCTATGTGGTCGAAATGACGGATCCGCTGTTCGGCGGGATCGCCGGGGTTGGGTTGTTCCTTATCCTGAACAGAAGATGGATGCTATCATCATTGTTCGTATTGATACCGGTCGCGCTGCACTTCTCTCACAATGCAGGAATCATTGTCCATGGAAGCGTTCCATGGTGGCCGGCCTACTTCGTGGGTTACTTGTCCCTCCTTTTCGTCTTCGCCTGGGGATATATGCGCGGACGGGCGGATGTGGAAAGTCCGGCAGAGACAACGGTTCTGTCAGTAGGCGGGAGTCTCAGTTTTGTCAGGAAGGTGTGATTCGTATGTGCCATGATAGAATGCATTTCAGGATGCCTAATATAATTCAAGCAAGGAAGGTCGAATGAAAAAAATCACACTACTGCTTGTCATTTCTCTATTTGCTACCCACTATGTCCTCGGTCAGAATGATGGAACCAGCAAGAGCGAGTCGGAGATCAAGAAGGAAGTGCAGGCTATTGTCTCAGCAACATATACCGATGAGTTTCTGGCACAAGTAAAAGATGAGGCTGACAAACGGTATAAGCTGTCAAGAAAAGGCGATAGTGTAAGGGTCAAGGTCAAGTCTGGTGCTGTACTTGTAGAGTACTCCGGAACGTTCGGGGGCATATATGCGGACAAGGCCGAGGTGGGTGATAAGATGATACTATTAGGGGAATTGGATCCTGACAGCCAGATGCTGCTCATACCAAAAGGTAACCATAATGCCAAGATATACTACATAAAACGTAACTTCTATGACCCCCGCAGCAAGTACACTGTTGATGTCTCAAACAAGAAGTATCCAGCATATGGATATGTCCGGGATCAGGAGGGCAAATGGGTTACCTCGGACAAAGTACAGAAAATAGAAAGTTCAAAATCCGATGCAGGAAAAACGGCACCGGTGAAGTCGTCCCAGTCTACCTCATCTGCAAAGAACCTTCCTCCCGAGGAATTCATAATCAGGAATGAAACCCCCGTCATAAAGACTCTGAACGAAGCCGGAACCAACATAGTTGTGAAGGCCTTCTTCAACCACAAGGGCGCCGACTTCAGCTTTGATGCGAACCTAAAGGACGTACAGGATGGGATGGCAAAGGCGGGATACCATGTGCTCGATGCGGCGAAGCTTGTCCAGCATGGTAATGAGAAGAACTTGGAGATACAGGTTGCATATGAGAACAAAGGCGACACGTTCATCCAGAGGTTGTGGTGGGAGGGCGGCACCCTGATTGTAATCACCGGCAGCTACCAGTCTGCACACAAGGAATGGGAAATGGTACGGAAAGCAGTCATGGATGCGACAGTAAAAACAGAGACGGAATCAGCAGATAACACATCTATATCTACAAGTGCCAAAGTATTTCCTGCAAACACCAAAACGGATCTGGAAAAATGGGGGCTAAAAGGCAAAGTCAAAGAGGTTAGAATAACTTCTTATGATATCAAGGACAATTTTGGAGAGGAGGTTAAAGAATTATCATTTAGGCGTATCTCTAAATATGATGACACGGGATACGTATTTGAGGAGGCAGGGTATGAGGCAGACGGGAGTCTTCGTTACAAGTCGAATTATAAATACAAGGCCAGGGGTAATCAGGTTGAAGCAGCAGAATATAATAAAAATGGGGCTCTGTCCTATAAGGATATTTTCAAGTATGATGAAAAGGGAAATGAAATTGAAAGAGCACGCTATAATGACAAAGGGAAAGCAGTTAAATGGATTTACAAATATGATGAAAAGGGGAATCAGATTAGCCAGGTGCACTACGATATCTACGGAGAATTAATAAACAAAATTATATACCAGTATGATGACAAGGGGCATAAAACTGCACAGATAGAGTATGATGAAAAGGAGGTTTTTACGGGCAAAGATACATACAAGTACGATGACAAAGGAAATCAGATTGAATATGAGCATTATGATAAATACGGGACTCCATCCTTTAAGAATATTTTCAAGTACGACCCGAAAGGAAATAAAATTGAGACGTCAACGGGTAAATCAGGTGGGGTTTTAACTCGTGAATCTACCTGGAAGTATGATGACCAGGGAAATAAAACCGAAGAGGCAGAGTATAAAGCAGATGGAAGCTTATCAAAATATTCCACATCATCATACACATATTATTAATTTTGTTGGGTCGAACGGGCATGTGCCTGTTATCGCCGAACGGCACATGGGCTGGCGACCGGCCTTCGATCTTTATCAAGCCTGACTTGGATATAAAACCAACTCCTGAATGACCTTTGCAAAACAGGCTTGGTATGTGGTCTTGATCCGCTTTCTATTGCTAGACTTCAGCATTGAGTTGGCTCTGCGGCATAGGAATTGTAACCTCTCAGGTGAGCCTATCGCAGATTTCAGATCCTTAGGCAAGAGTTCATAGCGATATCTGCAGGCATCGATTCCCAGGAATGTCTTCTGGGAACGCTTGAGCTCTTGCCCATGTCCATTGAACCCGATCAGCGCGAACATTTGCTTGAAAAATGATGGATATATAGGGGGGCGCCCCCTTGTGTTCGACAGGAATTCAGAGCATTCCGGCTTCTTCCTTCTATCGGGACGTCTACCAGTTGCTTTATCAGCTAAGTCGCACATGGAATAAGACCATTCTTCATAAGGATCAAGTCTGGTCCTGCTAACAACTTTGCCCTTCTTAGAACAGACCTTGTAGAAATAGGGCATGCCGGCCCTGTTCTTTTTCATTTCAATATACATGTTCACCCCCTCTCATCGAGCTCCGTGGAAGTTTTCTCGGAATTTATGACTATCGATCGATCCTGCTTGATTGCCTGCGTGTTACCGATGTTTACAGTGCCGCTGTTGTTGTGGATATTTAACGCCGCACTTGAGTGCAGCTTGGAATATGCGTCGGCAAACCGGAGTGCTTGGTTATCCAGCTTGATCATTAGATCAAGGCCCCCCTTGTCAAGCTGCAATGTGCCGTTACTCCCCCGCATGCTCTGCTTATTTGCTTCAATCCAAAACTGATACTCAGAGAGTCTCTTTCCAAGTATATTTGACAACGCCTCCTTGGCGTCAGCCGGAGACTTCTGGATCTTATGCATTAGAAGGTTTTCATATTGGGAGTATTCGCTGTCCCCTGACTCTAATTCGTTCACCGGACTGCGCCACTCTCGCACAGCTTTCTTACGATGAAAATCAATGCGGGTCTGCCATTCCGGAGGCTTTGCCTCCCTGTATACCGAATAGACCTTCTCTTTTTCAGCAATGACATTCTTATCTTCGTCGAATATATAATTGAATTTCAAGCTCAGCTCCAGTTCCTCGTCGGCAAGCTCTCCATACTTTACCAGGTTACCGTGGAATTCATTAAACCCAATCTTGTCATCAAGGAACATCTGGCAGGATTCTTCCAACTTCTCCCTCTTATCCGCATCGGTCGATACAGGATGCAACTCATCCAGCCTGTTCTTGTAGGCTGTCACTTCCTGCTTTAGTTTAGTTTTCGTCTCTTCGCTTATGACTTCCGATAAATCTTTCATGAGTAAACCTTCCCGGCCCGCTGGACTTGAGTCCAAACGGGCCATTGTTTTTGTATTGATCATTATCCAATCATTGACAGACCTTCCAATAAGGGGCGGCGTGATGGGACAGAGCAGCCACCACTATACCGCCCCCTAACTTATCCTGGGCGCTTCTTGGAGAAATGCCTGACTACCGCTCTTGCAACCATCGGGCATTTCACAAACTGTCTTTCGTTATTGGAGAACATTGCCTTCATTTTTCACATTCTTCTCCAAGCTCCTCAAGCCTCATTGCAACAAGGGCGGATATGGCTTCATTGTCGTACTCCTTGGAAAGTCTAGCGAGCAATTTCTTGTCCGTTAGATTTTCTATCATTTCCGCTAGGTCGGAAACCTTGATTTTGATACTTTCCTGAACGTCTTCCGGCTTTGATGCAGCCTTGTAGGTTCCAGATGGGCTCTTATCCATGGGGATGGCTTCAGAGAGTGCTTTCTTGACATCCTTCCCTGTAGGCATGCCGCTTTTAGAAGACTTTACGGCATTGCTCCATACAGACTTGGTCATCTCAGGGGTAAGGACATCCCACTTATCAACGAAAGCGCGGACCTGGTTCTCGTTGACCGGCTTAACTTCTATCTCGGGTGTTTCCATCAACAGGGTAAATGTTTCCTCTGCATCGCATAACTGATAAGCGCGTCGTTTCCCTATTGAAAGCCTTGAAGCGCAGTAGGCCTCGAACGTCTTATGGTTTTCCCTGTAAAGACGCTTGCACCGTATTTCCGACAGGGCCCTCATGACGGAATAGGTATTCCTCTTGAGATTATTTTCCAGCTCAAGAAGTCTGGTGCGCTCCGCTTCGGATAGTTCATCGTTGTTGGAGGATTTGCCGGTCTTGTCCTTGACCCTTGCGGTCATGATTGCGGATCTCTTTGAGGTAGCAACAGGGAGTTCAACTATTTCGCCATCCAAGTTCGCGAAGGAGGGAATCCCCTTATGATTCTCAGGAACTTTAATTGTCACCGGTGCGGTCTTCATCGGAGCCGGCGGCTTGGCCTTGAATGTGGCATGAGCTTCAATGCAGTCCTGCTCGATCCCGCCCAGTTCATCCAGGAATTCTGCGGCTTCCTTGGTTTCGCATTTCCCGAGACATTCCTTGATACCTTTAAAATCGTGTCGCTGGATACCTAAACCTACCCCATGCAATGGTCCAAAACCAAGAGCTAGTCTTTTTTCATCACCGACAGGGAGATCTCCGCTCTGCTTGACCCTGCTACTGAGCCGTTCAATTAAATCCTGATATTGCTTTGAGCCCAGCACCCGCAGTTCAATAGCTGATTGGTCTTTTGCCTGCTCCTCGGTTTGATTGCTTTTCTTCTGGTACATGACACACCTCCTGATAAAACGTTTGTTGTGAGCCGCAGCCGATTGCTCCGGCTCTCTTAATCCATTTTACATACACGTTTTATCCAGGAGTGATCAAGCATTCCATTCACTGCCTTCAACCAATACTATACTTCACGCATTATTTATTGTCAAGCTGCTACTTGTATTATTCTTACTTAAATACTATATTAGGGTAATAATACATGAGAATTAATATGACAATAGACAGCAAGATCAAGGCAGCCATAGAAAAGGCCATCAAGGAATACGGCTCCCAGTATGAACTCGCCAAACGCGCCGGCATAACCCAACCATCCATCGCTAGGTATCGCAATGGCGACATCGGACATGTCTCAGATGATCTATGGCAGAAGTTATATCCCCACATATCGAAATTCATGGTTGAGGGCATAGGAGAGAAACTTGATGACATAATGGACAAGTTCAACATCTCCCCTAAACAACTGGCGGACAAAACTGGCATCCCAGCCTTGACGATAGTTGCCTATAGGAGCGGCAAGGAAATCCCGCCTGATAGCCATATTGCCAGACTGGCGAGGGCGCTAGGAGTGGGACCGGAGGCGCTTTCTCCAGACAAGGCAGGACATATATTCGAAGCCGCTCTTGCCCTGGATGAGCAACTCCTGATAGACAAATACCGGAGCCTCAATGATGCTATGAAGAAGAAGGCGATTAATGAAATAATAATGATGAAGCAGAACGATTAAATGCCTGAAGCTTTTCCAAATCTGCCTGGAATCCTTTCTCCGTCGCTTCATGGAATATGAACAATTGTTCACATTTTCGGAATGGGGCGAACCACATCCACCGGGAACTTCATATCCCCGGTGGACATGTCCGCACGCCATCTGTCTTATTTAGGAACTATGGCGAAATAAACCTCAGAAGCTTCAATCGCCTGACTGCGTGTGAGCCTTATCAGATCCAGCTCCTCGAACATGTTCTCATTAGGGCAGAAGGAACTTTGCAGGATGACATTGAAGTATTCCCTCTTCTCGTCACCGCCGAGTACCTTCCCCTCCGTACAGTACTGGTATGCCATTGCAATGCATACCCAGCGATTTATCTCTACTACAGGATATATGTCGCACAAAAAGCCATCTATCCATTTGTCCAATGACATCGGATAAACCTCCTCTAACGCGGCTTTAACCCACAGAACACGGAAGATCAAGTCGGGTTCAAGCGACTTATGACGACGCTTCACACCTGGTTTGGTCTGCCTAACATCGACCCAGACTTCCCCTACATCCAGAACTTCAGCGAATATCATTCCCGGAGAAAGCTCCGAGGCTGGTATACGGGTTGTCTGCTGAGTCTTAAAGTCAAACATGTCTACTAATGGTATCTTCTTCATGGGATATTTCCCCTTATATTGATTGTTGCTAATTTCATCTTCAAGGAACGCGGCAGTTCCGCTTCCCCGTCCGAACCCCATGCAGCCTTAAAGCAACATGGATTGCCAGCTCCGGTTCCCGGAGACCTTCCAATGGCATCTGTTACCATGGACATATTCCACCATCCTGTTCCCGACAATCATCATTATCGTCGTCACTTACATGCGGATTCACCTTTGTGAGCATGACGTGCCCTCTGCGGGACGTTGAATGCATGGATTCGCCAACAATCCTCCAGCAATCTAAATCCGATACCGGATGCCTACCCTGCATATTCCTTGCAACCAAGTCACTATCAAGCCTGGATACGCTGGACTCGCCAACATAGGTGACACGACAGTCATCTACGACAAAACTCTTACCTTGATAACCAAGTTCAGATTCCAGATCATCCAAAAGCCTCCCTTTTTCTTCCATGCATCGCTTCACTTGTTCATAATTCAGTACTAGCTGAACTGCGATCTCCTGCGCCTTTTTCTCATTCATGATTAGGGCTCCTTCTCATGCCTTGCAAGCATGGCGTGTTCATTCGAGTCCATCATCTCCCTGTTTCCAATGGTAGATGAATTGGTCTTAACAATCTGAGCCCATAC
>CAZDNQ010000201.1:0-8070 GCA_964506605.1 uncultured Victivallis sp.
CCTCGCGGACCGCGTTCATGGCCTCTTCCTTTTGCTTGTCGAAAGCGGCCTTGTTGAGGAATTTCGTGAGGTTTGTGCCGTCATCATCCTGGGCACGGACTGCAAAACGTTCCTGGACGCCCTTGCTCGTCTTGCGCTTGTAGACGACCTTGCGGCAGTCTCCGTCGGCTATGGTGACAGCCTTGCGTTTCTTGACGTTGTAGAACTTCATAGTCCTGTGTTTCCTTTCCCTTTTTGAGGTTAAAAACAACAACCATGAGCCATATATACTATAGGAAAATATTCAATTCAAGCGGGCCTGGGGAAAAAACACCTTTAATTTTGAGGGTGAAGCCTTATATTTAACCCCATGAAAAGACGCTCAAAACTCATAGTGATCGCCGCAATCATCGCCGTAGTGATGGCGTTGTGTTTCTGGATCTTCTACTTCAAGGTGGCATACACCCCATACGGCTCAGTCAGGGCGGACTGGGTGGAAATCAGCCCCAGGATAGACGGCTACATAGACAAGATCATGGTCAAGACGGACATGCATGTCCAGAAGGATCATCCTGTCATGTCGATATTCAGCTATCCGTTCGAGCTCAAGGTCAGGCAGACCGCCGCCGACCTGGCGACCAACAAGGCGGAACTCGCCCAGCTCCAGACGATGCTCGAGGACATCAAGGCCGAAATCGAAATACAGAAGAAGCATGTCTCCCTCATGGCGATCAAGAGGGACAGGAACGAGGGGCTGAGCACCAAGGATGCAATCTCCATCGAGAAATACCAGGACATACTGATGGACTACGAGATGTCATGCATGAACCTTGCGGAACTCAATCTCAAGAAGAACAGCACCGACATGCAGATCGAGATAAGGAAGAGCCAGATCGAATCAACCTCCGCGCAGCTGGCGATCGACGAATACAACCTCTCGCAGACCAAGATCACCGCCCCCTTCAGCGGCCATATCACAAACAACTATGCCATGCCGGGACAGTACATCAAGACCGGCGAACCGCTCTGCGGACTCCGTGGAGATGTCTGCTGGGCCGAAATGAACTACAAGGAAAACTACATCGGCCGCATCCACCCCGGCATGAAGGCCTATCTGCAGACGGACATATATCCTTCAAAAATATTCAGGGGTACGGTCGAAAGCGTCATCAGCGCCGTCAACAGGAACCAGCAGCCCGGCCTCACCCTCCCCTATGTTGAACCGACTATCGACTGGGTCCGCCTCCAGTACAGGTTCACTGTGAGGGTCCGTTTCGACAATCTCCCCGCCGACGTCACGCTCAGGATGGGCGCGAATGTCCGCTGCCTAATCCCGCTCGGCCAGACTGGAGCAGAAGCCGAACAATCCGGCAAATGAAACTCTCATGGCATTTTGGACTGATTGCTGACGATCTGAAGGCCGTCTTCAGCGGGTTCTCCTTTTCTTCTCTCAGGTTCCGCATCGCCGTGAAGACCGCCGCCGCGACCTGCCTCGCCATCTTCCTCTCTCTCTGGCTGGAGTTCAAGGATCCTTTCTTCGCGGGCTTCGCAGCCATGCTGATGCTGCATTCGAATTCCGCAGTCACCCTGCGGAAGGCGATGCACGGCTGCATCGGCGTCATCGCCGGCGGCATAGCCGGATATATCGCTGTCGGCCTGTTCGTGAACGACCATTTCGCCTTCACCATATGCCTATTCGCGGCGGCGGCAATCCTCTCATATCTGACAAACAGCTGGCGCTCCCTGTCATTCCTCTGGTATTACGCATCGGTGAACTTCATCCTGGTGTCGATAACAGGGGCCGTGGAATGCTCCGAGGCGATCGACATTACTTTCTTCAGGATCGCGAACACGCTCCTCGGAATACTCTGCTACGTGCTTGTCGCGGTCCTGCTCTTCCCGGAATTCGGACATGACGAATTCGTCGGCAGGCTTGACGCCCTCAGGAAAAAAATCTGCACCACATTCAGCCGCCTGACCGGCAGATATGCGTCAGGACTGGAAATGGACAGGGAGACTGCGGACATGCTGAAGGAGAATATGGATTCACTGCGAACCATGGAGGAGGATCTTTCAGACATACGGGCTGAATCGGAGATATTCGACAATACAGCCGCGGCCGCTGAAGCGTGCCTCATGCGCTACAGGGATTTCCTGGAACGGATGGATATATTCTACGAGTCCGCCTCGTCGTCCGGCATGAAGCTTGGATTCCAGAAGGTCTTCGGACCGTCCCTTGCGAAGATCGCAGATGCCGCGGAATCCTTCGCATCCTCGGAATTCGACGTGGAGGACTGTTCCCGGGACAACGCAGACCTGCAGGCGATATCGTTCGCCGTGTCGGAGATCGAGACAGGGGAACTGAGGGGGAAATACCTGGAGGCTAAGTCATCATATGAAATCGAGGATGTCCTCCTGTTCCTCGAAAGCCTCCGCTGCGCCAGGGCCTTCCTGTCTGCGCATTCGGAAAAATATCCTGCGGCTGCTTTCCGGAACGGCGCGGAAGCATGCGCAACAGGCGATTCCGCCGAAGATCCTGAATCAACAGCCATCAGGCTGCCGTTCTGCGGACGGAAGGCGGCCGACTGGACAACCGCCAGGTTCTCATTGAAGGGGGCATTGGCGGTGATCACAGACTTCTGGGCATATTTCTGGCTGGAGATACCTGGCTCATCAACCACCATCGCAATTTCGGCAATAACTGTAACTAAGCCCGATATCGTCATGACGAGGCACCGTTCAATCCTCCGCTTTTCAGGCTGTCTTCTGGGAGCCGTCTGCGCCTTTGCGTTCCTGGCGTTCAACGTGCAGACGACGATCGCGATGTTCATCTGGCTCTTCGTGCTCACCTTCATATTTTCGATGGTGTGGGGCGGCCGGCCCGGAGTGGCCTACCTCGGGTTCCAGGCGGAACTCGCGTTCCTGCTTTCCGTAATTCCCGGCGCAGGTCCGGCAAAGGACGTGGAGGAGCCCAGCCAGAGGATCGCGGCAATCCTCATCGGGGTGGCGATCGCCTGGTTCGTAATGACATTCGTATGCCCTGAGGACATACTTGAAGACTTCCGCTCCAGGTTCCGCAAGATGAGGGAGTCCCTGGCGAAGATGCTTGGAGGGGTTTCCGAATCCGCCATGGCCGCGCCGGACGGCCAGGTTCTCAAAGCATCCATCCCTTCCGGAGACTACATCGGACTCCGCGGGAATCTTTCGCTGATCAGGCAGCATGCGGAGTTGACGGCCGAAGAGGCTGGAAGGCTTGACGAGTTCATATCCGCAATGGAAGCATTCCACAGGGATGCGAGATCTCTACTTATGGTTGACAGGGGAGTCCTCGGATATTTCCTCTCCGCAAATCCAGGGCTGGCGGATGGACTTTTCCGGATCGGTGCGGAACTGATGTCTGACACCGTCGACATAGCAGGACTTTCCGTCCGCCTGGCAGGAATCTCAGATCGGATCACCGTCTTTGAAAGGCTCCAGCGCGAAAAGAACCTGCTTGGAGAGAAGCCCTTTGCTTTCAGGGAGGAGGCGGCATCGCTGCTGCTATGCCTGCGCAGGATGGGCGGAGCTGCAAGGCGCATCCTTGACAATTTGGAAAAAGCGGAAGACTACAACCGACGTCACCGGTGAATTTCAGAAAGGGCTTCGGCGAGATTCGCCGCGACAACTCCGACGCTGTACTTCTCCTCTATCATCCGCCTGCCCCTGCGTCCGAAACTCCTGCGGAGTTCCGGATCGTCAAGAAGCTTCTCCATCTGCCTGCAGAAGCTGCGGCTGTCCGAAGCCGTAAGGCAGTACTCACCAAAACCCGCGACATCGGCGTTCATGCCGACCGGAGAACAGACCGACGGGACTCCGGCTGCAAGGTATTGCAGCAGCTTGTACGCCGACTTGCCTTCGGAGAAGGGATCCCTGGAAAGCGGCATGATGCCGATGTCGAATCCGCAGAGCCCGTCCTCCTGGGCGGACAGGCTCCATCTGACGAATTCGACATTTATCCCGGACTGCATGTAGGGCTCGTCCGAAATCACCCTCAGGATGAAATCCCTTCTCGACCGCAGTTCGGAGAATGCCTCAGAGACCAGCCCGAGATATCTCAATGTGCTTTTTGTACCGACCCATCCTATAACCGGAGGAGATGAGAGGGTGTAATCTTTCTTCACCTTGTCCGCAACGGCGACGGCTGAAGGGATAATCCTGACAGGAACTTTCGGACAGATCTCTCCTGCCTTGGCGGCCAGCACCTTGTTGGCGGCAATCACGAGATCCGACCCGCAGACGGTCCTTTTGAACTTGCCCATGCGCGTCGGGCTCGCATAATCCGCCGGATCGGGCGAACATGACGCGTTCCTGAGATAGATCGCGTCGTCGAAGTCGAACACGAGCTTCCTGGCATTCCTCCTGAGCATATGGAAATCAAAGATGGACAGGAGCCTCTTCTGGAGCACTGTAACTTCATAGCCCCTGCATTTCCTGAAGAGCGACCTGCGCCTCCAGAACGAAGAGGGAACGATCTCGGCATCGGCTTCGAAACCTTTTTCACGGAGGCCCGGAAGCAGGTCGAGGCCCCTTATCCTCGAACTCGGGGTCTTGTCAGATTTCAGGAGGAAAAGGACTTTCATCTGGGAATCCTTTCATAGAGGGTGAACGTCTTCTTCTTCCCTTCCTTGAACGCCGCCACAGGCTTGAACGGCAGGCTGGCGCCAGCATCCTCATACATTTTAAGCAGGGAGCGGTCCTTGTCATCAAGCAGGAGAAAGACCTTAGGGGAATCGATCCCCATGACCGCCTTCGTGAAATCTCCGGCGCCTTCGATATTGTATAAAGGCATCCATTCGAGGGTGCTGAACGTGCCCCTGTCCATCTTCAGTATCTGGCATTTGAATTTGCGGTCCTGCGGCGTGTATTTCGAGAACTTGCTGAAGATCAGGTCGAGAAGTTTGGCCTTGGAATAGTACGCGAGCCTCATATCATGGACTCCGGAAATCAGCACAGGGGCATTCCCTCGTCCATCATGACTCTGCCTGACGAACGAAGAAACATCCTTCACCCATTGCTTGCTCGGGACATACCAGAGCGCCTTGCCGGCGTTTATCATAATGAGGACTGCAACCGCCGCAAACGCGATCTTCGCAGGGGGAAGGGACTTGAGGATCTTCCGGGACTGCAGGAAGCCTATCATCCCGTCGAGTCCGAGCGCGGCGATCATTGACATGAGGATCGACAACGGATACAGGTATCGTCCCTGGTACGGGACTCCCGACAGGAAAAGGAAAATCCTCGAGGCGAATACAAGCACCAGGAACACCATGAAGAACCTCAGCGCAGGTGTCTTCTTCAGCCCTTTTATTCCGTTCCATGAAAACGCAAGGAGGAGGATGACGGTCGGGAAGACGACATCGAAGAACTTCCCCAGGAAGTCAATCCACACTTGGATGGAAAGCAGTGCTTTCATGTTCAGCGTTTCTCCATTTCCTTGACTTCATTTTTAGATTGGTCTTTAAACTCACGGAAGTAACCGGCGACCCTTTCGTCCACCGGCCCCCACGACGACTGCGAACTGGAAAGAAGGATCTGGACGGGCATCGTGACCATAAGGAATGAGGCGACGACAAGAAGGCATGAGAACGCTGCTTTCTTCAGCGCCGGCCTAATGCCGCCAGCCCTGCCGGCAAGATAAATTTCCAGTACAGACCAGATGAGTGCGGCAACTATAAGTTCGACCCCCTCGGTCCTGGTCATGACCGCAAGTCCGGCAAATATACCCGGCAATATCCACCGGAAAGGGCTGATCTCCCTGGCGGCGGCTACTGCAAATGCGAATCCCGCAAAGACCAGCAGGAGGAAGAGGGAATCCCGCATCACTTCCGCGCTGATCCTTACAAGATAGGGATGGGTCGCGACAATAAGGGCGGCAAAAAGGGCGATCTTGTCATTCGCAAGCATGCGGGCGATCCAGAAGACCGGCAGGAGCAGCAGGGTCCCTGCGACCAGTGAAACGATAATTCCTGTATTGTATGCTCCTACGCCGGCATGCTCGCCGGCCGCCATGATGGCGACATAGAGCGGCGGCATCCTCTGGTTGTACGCCACGGCGCCATTGATATCGCCTGATGCGGCGGCTTCAGCCATCCAGAGATAAATGACGGAATCCTTGTCCATGTTGTCGTCGATCATAGCCCTCGCCAGCCTGAGACCGAACGCAAGCACGAAAATGATCAGGAACCAGGAAATGGTCCTGTCCCTGAGAATCCTGGAAATAAATGGTTTCATATTTGTCCTGTGTAAAACAAGCTGGAAATATATCACCACTCATACGGAAAAGCACTCCATATCGACGCAAACGGCGGAATACTGGCTTATAAGGCGTTTATGAAGTATATTACCGGGTTATATAAAATCGGAAAACTAAAATCAGAAATACAATGAAACCACCAAGACTTGGAATAGCGCTGATATTGTCCGGCCCAAGCGGCGCCGGCAAGTCCACCGTCACCGAACTTATCAGGCGGCGGAATCCTGAAATCTGCTTCTCCATATCCTGCACGACGCGCGAACCCCGCAAGGGCGAGGCCGACGGCAAGGACTACTATTTCATAGACCAGAAGGAGTTCCAGCGGCGGGTGAAGAACAATGAGTTCGTCGAACATGCCGAGGTCCATGGCAATTTCTATGGCACCCTCAAGTCGGAGATTATCGAACGGGTCAGGGCCGGCAGGGACGTGATCCTCGATATCGACATTCAGGGAGCCTTCCAGATAAGGGAGCAGGCCAGGCAGTATTCCCTCCTTGCGAAATGCACCGAGTTCGTATTCCTCGGGCCGCCGAGCTTCGATGAGCTTGAACGCCGCCTCAGAGGCAGAGGCACCGACAAGGAGGATGTGATCAAAAAACGCCTCGAGACCGCGAAGTCGGAACTTGACCACTGGCGCGACTATGATTATCTTTTCATAAACAAGGAGGTCGAACAGACCGTGAAGGATCTGGCAAGCCTGATCGACATCCTGCACAAGAGCACCAAACGGCTGGAAGACTCGGGTTTTTATACATAAGCACTGAACATCCAACATTGAACTTCGAACATTCAACATCGAATTGATTCAAGTTCAAAGTTGAAAGTTCGATGTTGGAGGTTGAAAGTTCATGGAGTTTGTATCATGAAAAGTACAATTGTTCTCGGAGTGACCGGATCGATAGCGGCATACAAGGCCGCTGACCTTGCAAGCCAGCTTGTGAAAAAAGGCAAGGACGTGGTCGTGATCATGACTGCGTCGGCGCAGAAGCTTGTAGGTCCCCAGACATTCCTCACTTTGTCCCGCAATCCTGTCATCACCGATCTGTGGGCGATGCCGGACTGGCAGCCCGGACACATCGAACTTGCGGACCGCGCAAAACTCCTTGTTGTCGTCCCCTGCTCCGCAAATTTCCTTGGAAAGCTGGCGAACGGGATTGCAGACGACGCCCTTTCCACATATGCCCTTTCACATACCGGGAAGGTCATGGTAGTCCCCGCGATGAATCCGAAGATGTGGAGGCATCCCGCCGTCCAGCAGAATGTGAAGACCCTGAAAAGCAGAGGGGTCGAGTTCATCGGTCCCGTATCCGGCAGGGTCGCCTGCGGCGACGACGGCGAAGGACGCATGGAGGAAGTCCCTGCGATCCTCGCAAAAATACTGAAAATTTGAATATCCAATATCGAACAAGGAATATCGAATAACGAAGTAATTCCATGCCAATGATTTTTTCGTGTCATTCGTGTGTTTCGTGGTAATGCTTTAATCTTATGAAAATTCTTATTACAGCCGGACCGACCCGCGAGAAGATTGATCCGGTCAGATACATATCGAACTGTTCCAGCGGCAAGATGGGCTATGCGCTCGCAGAGGCCGCTTCGAAAAAAGGCCACAGGGTGACCCTTGTCAGCGGCCCCGTCTCCATTCCCCCTCCGAAATCCGTGGAGACCGTGCATGTTGAAAGCGCGGCCGAGATGGCCTGCGAAGTCCGCAGGCTTGCGAAATCCGCAGATCTCATAATCATGGCGGCCGCTGTCGCCGACTACACGCCTGCGAAGTTCGCAGAGGACAAGATCAAGAA
>CAZDNQ010000202.1:0-8040 GCA_964506605.1 uncultured Victivallis sp.
TCCGCGCCTTCAGCGCCGCCTGCTTTGCCGACGGCGCCCTGCCCGGCAGGATCATCCAAGGCCTGAAGAAGGCCCAGAGCGCAAACCCGGTGTTCATGCTCGACGAGATCGACAAGATAGGCTCGGACTTCAGAGGCGATCCTGCTTCCGCCCTCCTGGAAGTCCTCGACCCGCAGCAGAATTTCGCCTTCAACGACCATTATATCGAACTTGACTTCGATCTCAGCTCCGTCATGTTCATCGCCACCGCAAACATCACCGACACCATTCCTCCCGCCCTCCTCGACAGGATGGAGATCCTCCGCCTGCCCGGCTACACGATGATGGAGAAGAAACAGATCGCGGCCCGCTTCCTCATACCAAAGCAGCTCAAGGAGAACGGACTTGAACAGAAACAGGTCTCAACCCCTCTCAAGACAGTGGAAGCACTGGTGAACAAATACACCCGCGAAGCAGGCGTCCGCAACCTTGAAAGATCCATCGGGACCGTCTTCAGGAAGATCGCCAGGAAGATCGTCGAGAAGGAAATCCCCGCCGACAAGTCCACCACCGTCAAGCCTGAAGATCTCAGCAAATATCTAGGCCCGCAGAAATTCTTCATGGACGAAATCGAGATCAAGCCTGTCGTCGGCACCGCCACAGGCATGGCATGGACCAGCGCCGGAGGCTCGGTGCTCGCAGTCGAAGTCACCAGCATGCCCGGCAAGGGCAACCTGAAACTGACAGGCTCCCTCGGAGATGTCATGAAGGAAAGCGCGGAGACCGCGTTCAGCTTCATAAAGAGCCACCAGCAGGAATTCGACATCAAGGCGTCGGTCTTCACCGACAACGATTTCCATATCCACATCCCCGACGGCGCAACACCGAAGGACGGCCCGTCAGCCGGAATCACAATCACCACCGCGCTCGTGTCCCTTCTGAAGAACAAGCCGTCTAAAGGACGTACTGCGATGACTGGCGAGATCACGCTCCGCGGAAAAGTCACTCCGGTCGGCGGGATCAAGGAGAAGGTCATCGCCGCACTCGTCGCCGGAATACGCACAATCATCCTCCCGGACAAGAATGAGAAGGATCTGGAGAACATCCCCGACGAAGTCAGGAAGCACGTGAAGTTCATATTCGTCTCCGACATCATGGAGACGCTGACACACACACTTGGACTGAAGCCTGCGCCAATAAGGAAGCTGGCTTCCTCCAAACCCGCCGGAAAAAGAAAACCGGGCGCAAGGAAGTCCAAATGAAGACCATGATCAACAGCCTGTCCGCCGGACTCCTCGCCATCCTTGCAACAGCCGCCGCAAGCCCATATTCCTGCGCCGAGGAAATCCCGGGGGCGAAGCTCGAGCCCGCCGATTTCCTCAGGATCGCCAGGCGCCCCCCGCTCGAGGAGTCATGGGCGAAGATGCAGGGCGAGATATCCCACAAACGCGGTTCGGAAGACACGGTCAAATTCCCAATCTACCTCGGGATCAGGTTCACACCGGAGCGCACTCTCGCGCAGATCGTGGCCAACGACAAGGAGTTCTATCTCATCGGACAGTCCTATTCCGAAAAACCTGACAGCACCAGCATCATCGTGAACAGGCCCGACAAGGACAAGTCTGTCCTCGCATACTGCGGAATCCGCCCGGACGACCTCACCCTCTCATTCATGTACTGGCCGCTCCAGAAGGAGCTCCCGGGCGACAGCCTCAGCGGTTTCCCCTGCAGGATCTTCCAGCTGCAGAGCCCGGACAAGAAGGAGTCGGCGACCGTCTACATCAGCACCCAGTACTTCTTCCCCCTGAAGGTCGAATGGTTCAGGGAGCTTGACGGAAAGCTCCAGAAGGATTCCGACAGGACCCTCGAGATAAAGTCCTTCAAGAAGGATCCCAAGGAGGACTTCTGGCTCGTCAACACCCTCATGATCTCAGGCCCCGGATATAAGACGAAGATCGACTTCCCGGAAGCTTCCGCAGGCTACTCGAAGAACGGTGTCCCCCAGGACATCTTCAAGAAGGCCCCGGAAAGCAAACAGGAAAAATAAACAGAATGTCCAATATCGAACAAGGAATATCGAATGATGAAGTAAACCCCTGAGAAATCAGTCATTGGAATTACCTTGGACATTGGAAATTCCCTGTTGGATATTGGATATTTACTTCCTCTTCAAATCTATACTTCTATGAAGAACAAAAGCCCCAGCAAAGACATCCATGGCGGAAATATTAAATCCATCATTGAGAAGCTTGGACTTGGCAGAGCGCCCCGCCTTATCGCCGACTTCAGCGTAAATATCAATCCGGAAGGCGCCCCGCTCCAAATCAGCCGCTCGCTCATGTCGGTGGACGAAAAGGCCGTTTCCGACTATCCCGACATCTATGCGGAAAAGGCGGCAGCAGCCCTAGCCAAAGCCCATGGACTTCCGCCCTCGACAGTCATCCTCGGCAACGGCTCCACGGAGCTTTTCTCTATGGCGATCCAGTCGCTCAGACCTGCGAAGGTCGCATGGCTCGCCCCATGCTACAGCGGATATTCCGAGATCTGCGCCGCTCACGGAACCGACGGCGACGCAGCTGCATTTTCAAAACCTGAAAACAATTTTAAAATCGATCTCAGGCAGCTGGCGGATTCAGACGCCGACATGCTATTCATCTGCACCCCGAACAATCCAACAGGCGCCACAATCGACAAAAAAGATATTTTTGCTTTCGCCTCCAGGAACAAAAACAAGTATCTGGTAATCGATGAATCGTTTGCCGACTTTCTGCCAGACGCGGAAAAAAGATCGGTCTTCACCGAGAAACTGCCTGACAACGTTATTGCAGTAAAGTCCCTTACCAAGTTCTTTTCGCTGGCAGGCATAAGGATCGGAGTTCTCCACTCGTCAGCAAATACTGTTGCGAAGATCGCAAAGGCGCGGCTGCCCTGGAGCGTCAACGGCCTCGCGCAGAAGATAGCCCCCCTGCTCTACTCCGACAGCAGATATATCGAGGATTCAAGGAAACTCGTCTGCGAACTCCGCAAGGATTTCTCTGCGGATCTCGCAAAGATTCCGGGACTTAAAGTCTTCCCGTCCCAGGCGAACTTCCTGCTCTGCGAAATCCGCAGGCCGAAGATGGATGCCGACAGGCTCCAGGCGGAACTCCTCAAAAGGGGATTCCTGATCCGCTCATGTTCGCGATGGGAAGGTCTCGGCCCGAATTTCTTCCGCCTCGCCGTCCTCGACAGGGAATCAAACGAGCTGTTGACATTCCACCTAAAAAGAATTTTCGCTCCTTCCAAATCTCCAAATCAAAATCTCAAATCTCCATATCACCCAATAATGATTGTCGGCACCGGCTCCGGTTCCGGCAAGAGCCTCTTGGTCAGCGCGCTCTGCAGGTATTTCGCAAGGAAAGGGCTGAAGGTCGCACCGTTCAAGGCGCAGAACATGTCCCTCAATTCCTACGTCACGAAGGAAGGCGGCGAGATGGGCCGCGCCCAGGTCGTCCAGGCCAGGGCCGCAAAGATCGAACCGCACACCGACATGAATCCAGTCCTTCTGAAACCAACCGGCGACGCCGGATCGCAGCTCATCGTCAACGGCAAGGCCACTGGCAATGTGACCGCCAGATCATACTATGAGGAGAAATGCGGACTCCGCAACGATGCATTCAAGGCGTTCGACCG
Source organism: uncultured Victivallis sp. (assembly GCA_964506605.1). GTDB lineage: Bacteria > Verrucomicrobiota > Lentisphaeria > Victivallales > GWF2-50-93 > GWF2-50-93. The sequence goes on from CAZDNQ010000202.1 coordinate 3,652, forward strand.
CCTGGCCGCCAAATATGACATGATAATCCTAGAGGGCGCAGGAAGCCCCGCAGAGATAAACCTGCAGGACAAGGATTTCGTCAATATGGCGATGGCGGAACACGCAAAGGCAAAGACGATACTTGTCGCCGATATCGACAAGGGCGGAGTCTTCGCTTCCATACTCGGCACTGTCATGCTGATCCCTCCCAAACAGAGGAAATATCTCGCAGGAGTCGTCATCAACAAGTTCAGGGGCGATGTCTCCCTGCTCAAGTCCGGCATCGACGAGATTGAACGCCTCACTGGCGTCCCCGTCCTAGGAGTCCTCCCCTTCGTAAAGGACCTCCGCATCGAGGAGGAGGATTCGATGGGACTGGAAAGCAGAAGGCAGTCGTCAGTCGCCAGTCGTCAGCAGCCAGTTGGGAAAATTCCAAATGAAAAATCTTCAGAACCGTCGACCGTCGACCGTCGACCGTCGACTCTCGACATCGCCGTCGTCCGCCTCCCACGCATCAGCAACTTCACGGACTTCCTCTGCTTTGAGACATTGGATAAGATAAACGTCCGCTTTGTCGAACAGCCCGGCCAGATAGGCGCACCGGACATCATATTCATCCCAGGGTCCAAGAACACATGCGCCGACATGAAGTTCCTCCGCGAATCAGGTTTTGAAAACAAGATAAAACTGGCGTACGTGTCCGGGACTCCGGTCTTCGGAATATGCGGCGGATACCAGATGCTCGGAACGGAAATATCGGATCCCCACGGAGTAGAAGGCGCGCCGTCGTCGGTCGCAGGACTCGGACTTCTTCCGGCGGTGACCGTCCTGGAGAAGAAGAAACAGCTTGCACAGGTCGTCGGAGTGGTCAGCACACCTCTTTCATTCGCCAGGTCGGGCACACGTTTCACCGGATACGAGATACATATGGGCAGGACTTCTCCGATAAAACCGGGACAGGCAAAATATCCCGTACTCAGGATAAACAGGAAGCTTGGCAGGGAATTCTCCGGACATGACGGATGCGTTTCCGCCGACGGACTCGTCTTCGGAACCTATGTCCATGGAATATTCGACCAGCAGGCAATGCGCGACTCCATGGTAAAATGGCTGTGTTCCAGGAAAGGCGTCAACCCTTCGGACATCCTCGAAGGCGGCGCCTATGATCCCGAACCTGTCTTCGAACAGCTCGCCAACCTGCTGGAGAAGCACATCAACCTTAAATTAATCTGCCCACAAATCACACAAATTAAATAAACATAATGATTCCCAAGTAAAAGAATATTGTTAAATTTTTGCCTGGCAAAACATTGCCAGTGGATTTTTTCGTCTGTCCTCCGTAGTCCTCCTCTGGAGGAACGAAGGAGGATGTCATTCGTGTGTTTCGTGGTTGTTATCTTTATCTGTGTAATCTGTGGGAAGATATCTTTATGAATTTCGCAATTGATCTGATATTCGCGTTCGGACTGGACCTGATGCTAGGGGATCCCGAGTGGTTCCCGCATCCCGTCAGGTTCATCGGCGCCATGATAAACCGTCTCGAGAAGGCGACACGCCGCATTTTCTCCAATGAGCGGGTGGCCGGAACCGTCACCGGACTTGTAACTGTCATCGTCTCCGGACTCGTGGTGTATGCCACCATCCGGCTTGCGAACCTCGCAGATCCCGTACTTGGAAGGATTGTCGGTATCATCTGGCTCTACCTGGGGCTTTCCGCGAGAAGCCTGGCTGATTCGGCCGACAGGATACTTGGAGACCTCGACCGCAGCGACCTTCCAGCGGCGAGGAAGTCGCTGTCGTGCATTGTCGGCAGGGACACAAAAAACTTAAACGAATCCGAAATATCGCGCGGTGCGGTCGAGAGCGTATCCGAAAACACGGTCGACGGGATCCTGACCCCGATGTTCTTCGCGTTCATCGGCAGTTTCCTCCCGTTCTGCGCGGCGCCAGTGATGTGGGCCTTCAAGGCGATGAGCACATGCGACTCCATGATCGGATACAAGGACGAACAGTATATCAGGTTCGGGACATTCTCGGCCCGGCTTGACGACGTCGCAAACTACATTCCAGCCAGGCTCTGCTATATCCTCTTCCCCTTCGCATCACTCGTCCTCGGATATTCACCATTGAAATGCCTGACCGTCGCACTGCGTGATTCAAAACACCATGACAGCCCGAACGCCGGAATTCCAGAAGCTGCGACCGCAGGCGCTCTCGAGATTAAACTCGGCGGGACAACCTGGTATGACGGCCTTCCCCATGACAAGAAACCTTTCGGCGGTGAATTCCTTTCGCCAGACAGGCTCCACATACGCCGCACCATCCGTCTCATGTGGACGGTTACCGTGCTGATGCTGCTCGCCATCATTGCCGCGAAGCTCCACATCCCTTAATCCTCCTCAACCACAGAGACACCAAGGCACAGAGCATGTTTCCCCTGCTGAATTGCTCGATTGGAACGGCAGTAATATTTTGAACCGATTCCCCGCATCTTCTTTTACACAGACGAGGCCTACTGAGCATGGTCGAAGGGTCTGCCATCTTTGCATTGGCTATCTACCTTCGTTATTCGGAGTTCGTTATTCGATGTTCAATGTTGGATGTTCGACCTGTCTGCCCCCTGTCTTATCGGAGCGCCGGCTCTGGTCTCCGGCATCCAGAAGGACACTGCCTGCGCGCTACAGCGGAAAATCTCCTTCGGAAGCACAACCGGACACCCGGCACGCTACCCAAATCACAACTCCCACGCTTGCTTTTGCTCTACCGCCACCTATCGTAAGTCCAACGGCATGAATCACAGGGAATAAATCCCCTATATCCGCATGGCTTAGTCCAGCGCAGACTATGCGGCGGTAAAACGCCGCATAATCCCTAATCGTTAGGTCCAAACATAATGAAATATTTATTGATACTAATCACAATTCTATTGTTTACTGGATGCTCTGCAAAAATAAATAAACATGAGATCCTTGGCACATGGGATATTTATGCTGCAAGCTCCATTCCCATGGGAAACAAGGTTGAAAAGAATGACGAGTTTCAAGGATGGTCAAAATTTAATTCCGATGGAAGTTTTGAAGGTATAATCCAAACAAAAGTTTTCAAAGGCCAGATTCAGGCAGGCACCTATGAAATCAATGACAATGTATTAACCACGAAGCTTGCGGGAAAACAATACAAAAGCATAATTGGTTTTAATAAAGGCTATTTATATACAGTAACTGAACAACTAAATAAGAATTACAAACTTTACATTTATTACAAGAAAAGACCCTAACTATTGCATTCGGGTAACGGCACAGCGCCGTACCGGATGCCCGGACGTTCGGTTTGCGGGCCTGGAATTCCGGCGCAGCATCTACACGATATTGCTTCTGCGGTAATGTTCCGGAGACGCGCCCATGACCTCCTTGAATCGGCGGCTGAAGTGGTACTGGTCGACATATCCGAAGGCAGCAGCGATATCCGAGACGGAGCTGTCTGTGATGCAGAGCTGTTCCGCGGCCTTCGACATCTTTATCCTGTCGATGTAGGTCTTCGGATTCATGCCGGTCTCCTTCCTAAAGACGTTCCTGAACTGGTTGAGTCCGAGCCTGCATGATTCCGCGAGCTCCTCGAGGGACCACCATTTTGCGGGATTCGCCTCAATCGCCTTGTGCAGCTGGCCGATCTGCGTGGAATGGCTTTTCCGAATCTTCGACAAGTTCTCGAAGTATAGATCGACAAGGAGGTTCTGCAGCGCGATATTCGCCCTGATCTGGGAGCTGTCGGACGGATCGTCGGCCAGATCCATTATCGGCAGGAGGCGGCGGAAGTGCCCGATATGGATTATCCCCGGCCGCAGTATCCCCGACTTGAAAAGCTGGTCGGCGACGGGACCGGTGAAACGGATCGTATCCTCGGAGAATTCCGTCTTGTCCCGGCCGTAGTAATGCAGGTGGCCGTGGACCATCAACACTCCCTGGTCAGGTTCATAGGAGCGCCTGGCGCCCCCGTCCTTCTCCCAGTAGAACGCCCTGCCCTCGAGCAGCTGGCTTATCGCGTAGAACTCGAAATACCTGAGCTTGGGCAGCCATGCGGGATTGGGCGACTGTCTGCGGCGCGAGGAGATAATCCACAGCCCGTAGGACCTGTGGATGTCCCGGCATCCGAACTTCGGACACTGGTGGATATTGTATCCGGCTTTTCTGAGCTGCGGGATGTCAGGTGTTGTTTTATTCATTGAAGCCATGCCTCCTGCCGTACATATTCCACTATAAGCGCCTGCCAAGGACACTTCAAACAATTTGGCATTATTAATTGTGTTTTTATCCATTCATAAATATTCCGACTGTGGCATAATACTTATTATGAAAAAATACAGTTCAGCCAGATTCACGCTTGTTGATCTCCTGGTGGCCCGTTCGACA
>CAZDNQ010000203.1:0-6256 GCA_964506605.1 uncultured Victivallis sp.
TGCCTTTTCATAGTCGACGCCCTTAAGCCCCTTGAGCGCGGCCTCCGAGAAGAGAATGTCCGCGGCGCATGCGCTCTGCATGAATGCCGGATGCATGGCGATGTGGGCGTCTGGAAGCCATCCCGTGTGGTCGGCAATGTCGAGCAGGCTGTTCATCATGTCGACCGAAAGTTCGGGATAGAACATGTGGAAGAATGAATTGGCGTTGCGGATGCTGTCCCACAGGCAGCAGCAGTCGGTGAACTGGCGCACGCCGGACTTCCAGAGCGGATTCTCGTCATCAACACCAAGATCGGTTGGCATGCACATGAGTCGGTTGAGAAGTGAATAAAAGACCCGTTTATGCTCCTCGGCGCCTCCTCCGATCTTGAAGGTTGACAGCCAGCCGTCCCAGTCCTCGACGCTTTCCCTGCGGATCTCATCAAAGCTTTTACCAGCAGATTCACGTTCAATGCTCGCCCTCGCATTCGCCACGGACACATATGAGATTCCGACACGGAGGTTGAGCTCCACCCCGGCCTTGAAACGGAGCAGCACCCTGCAGCCAGCACCGCAGACCTGGTAGTCCGCACCTGCCGGTATGACTCCGCCTTCGGAGACGAGGATGGACTTGTCGAAAGGCTTGTCCGAAAGGAAGCTGAAATAGATTGAATAGCATTTGTCGTGCCCCCATCCGCCGCGAAGATCGCTCCTGCCGACAAGCTCCCTGTCGCCGACAATCTCAAGATAACCTCCTATGGAAACCGGCTGGGTATCCCAAATTTCGCTCTCTGGAAAATGTCCGGCCGGCGCTCCGCCGGTCTGGATAATGGATGCCGCATCTACAAGGAGCCAGGCAGGCTTTCCTTTTGGATACATGTAACGGTGGACTCCGACGTGCTGTGTGCAGGTGAGCTCTACTCGGACTCCCCACGGACGCATCGTCATTCCGAAAAATCCAACCTCTGCGATTTCATCATCAGGTATCGCGTCGAGATAGCGGTCGAGGGGCGGCAGGACATATGGCGGCATCGTCACGCTCTTCGGCTCCCCTGTGAACGGCGTCAGGCCTATATTGCCGTAGCGGCTCGGGCCGCCGGTGCCCGCAAGATGCGTATGGCTGAACCGGATTACAGGCGCACCCTTCTTGTATCCGTGCGTCGGATGGGGGAAGTTCTTGTCAGGCCCGAGTCGCACCATCCCGAAAGGCCTGTATGGACCTGGCAGGCAGTTGCCGGGAGAATCAGCGCCAAGCCAGGGTGAAACATATCTGCTCAGGGAATTATTATTCTTCATTGAAAATCTCCGTTTATTTTTTTTACATCCTGATAAAATATCCTTATTTCAAAAAATAACATCTCATAACTTTGTGTCTTCGTGTCTTTGTGGTTAATTATAAGGACTTGAAGGAGAGCCGGCATCTTGCCGGCAATACTATTTTATGATCTACGACTGCATTATAATCGGAGGAGGACTTTCCGGGCTCGCTGCCGGGATACGCCTCTCCCATTTCGGAAAGAAGATCTGCATCCTGGAAAGACATTCCAGGCTGGGCGGGCTCAATTCATATTATACCAAGGGCGGATACGAGATTGATTCCGGCCTCCACGCCATGACCAACTTCACCGCGAAGGCAGGTCCTAAATCGGCGCCGCTGGCGAAACTGCTCCGCCAGCTGCGCGTCCAGTATGACGAGCTTGAACTCCGCGAACAGAAGCATTCCATGGTCAGCTTTCCGGACGTATCGCTGAAGTTCACAAATGATTTCAGATTCCTCGAGGCGGAGGTCAAGGACAAGTTCAAGGACGACTTTGAAGGCTTCCTGAAGCTCGACTCCTTCCTCTCGTCGTACGACAGCCTGAGCCTGTCCTCAAAATTTGTCTCCGCGAGGAAGGTTCTGGCGGAATACCTGAGGAGTCCGCTGCTGACAGACATGCTGTTCTGCCCGCTCATGTACTATGGGAGCGCCGTAGAGGACGACATGGATCTTGCACAGTTCGCAATCATGTACCAGAGCATATTCAAGGAGGGATTCTGCAGGCCGGCCGGCGGAATCAGGCGGCTTCTCGAAATCCTGGAGAGCCGCATTGCCGAATCAGGCGGCGAGATCCGCAGGAACTGCGAAGTCCGCAATATAATATCCCGGGATGGAGCTGCACGGGCTGTTGAACTGAAAAGCGGTGAGACGGTAGAGGCCATGAACATTCTTTCTTCCGCAGGCTACGTCGAGACACTTTCCCTCTGCGACAGCAAACCTGCGGACTTCGCGGAAATCCCGCGCGGCCAGCTGGCGTTCGTCGAGACTGTCGGCATCCTTGATTCGCCTCTGTCCGGATATGACAGTGCCATAATATTCTTCAGCGGCTCCGGCAAGTTCAACTACCGGAATCCAATGGAGGCTGTCGATTGCGGTAGCGGTGTCATCTGCTGCCCGAACAATTTCCATTTCCTGCCTTCTGACACGCCCCCTGCCCCGATGATCAGGGTCACATTGCTGGCGAACAACCAGCTCTGGGCCAAGTATCCAAAGGACGAATACAGAAAGCTCAAGGAGGAGTGTTCGGCAAAATCGCTGTCCATCGCCGCAAAATATACCGGCATCCCGGATCTGAACGGCAAAGTAAAGCTCATCGACACGTTCACGCCCAAGACGATCACCCGGTATACCGGACATATAAACGGCGCAGTATATGGATGTCCAGAAAAGGTCATGGACGGCAGGACGCATCTCGGAAACCTATTACTCTGCGGTACCGACCAGGGCTTCCTCGGAATAACCGGTTCGATGCTAAGCGGCATCTCCATTGCCAATCTGCATCTTCTGAGGTAGGTTAAAGAAGTAGGTACGTGCATTAACATGTACCATGTATTATTATTAAATATGAGCGGGACAGGCTGAAGCCCGTCCCTGCTTAGAAAGGCTACTATCATGGACGAGACAATGCAGGCTGCAGTGAACCATGCCGGGGATTTCCACAAGATGATCGATCATTGCCTCACACAGGCGATCGACTATATGCCGAAGCTCGCGATCGCGCTGATCATATTCCTGTTGTTCATCGGGCTTGGCAAGCTCATACAGATGATCTTCTTCCGCATGGACAAGAACTTCGAGGCCGGCAAGAACCACGTACTGAAGCTGGCCGGTTCGACAATCAAGATTGCGGTCATGATAGTCGGCGCCATCACCGCCCTCGGCACACTGGGGATAAACGTCAACGCTCTGATCGCCGGACTCGGACTGGGCGGCTTCGCGCTGGGCTTCGCGCTCAAGGACGCCCTCTCCAACCTGCTTTCAGGCGCACTGATACTCATATACCATCCGTTCTCAGTCGGCGACACCATCACTGTGACAGGATGCAACGGCATAGTCATCGAGATCAACCTCCGCTACACCATCCTCCAGGGCGAGAACAAGGTCTATCTCATCCCGAACAATTCACTCTTCACAAACAATATTGAGGTTATCAAGAAGTAATCCGAAACTGGAAACTTGATATTTGAAACTTGGAAGATAAAATCAATTGATTCCTGCACTTCCGAGTTTCCAGTTACAAGTTTCAAGTCACTTGATATCACTCATCCTCCCGAACCATTCCTTCGCCTGCCCGGCCTCGTCGAACGAGGCGTGGAAGATGAATCTTGCTGTATCAGGTGAATTCCTTATGAGATTCGCAATTGTCGCCTCATCGAGCCAGCCGAGCGAGATGACCGGTCCTTTGCCGCCGCCAAACGAATCGACGCTTGGTCCGAATCCCTTTCCAGCGGCCGGCACGCGGTTGAAGGCGTAGAAATTCGGAATCTCCTTGAAGTGCTCAAACTGGTGTTCGGCCGCAGCGCAGCAGTGCATCCCGAGTCCGCCGAAAGTCTTCGAAAGATCAACAAGCTCCGGCAGACAGAACTCGCGGAACATCTCACCGTTGAACGCTCCGCACTCGTCGTTTGAAAGCCACGGCCCCATCTCGGGAGGCGCCCAGGTCGTCGGACAATGAGCCGGGCTCACGTTCGGAAACTCCCTGCGAAGTTCGCAGAGAACCTTCTTGAAAAGGCCCGCGCATTTCGCAACCAGCCGTTTCACCGCATCCGGCTCCATCATCATCGCGCAGAAGAAGTCCTCCTTGTTCCAGATGATGGCGGCAGTGTCGAATCCGGTCTGCATGTCCGGCGGGCCCATTGGAACGTCCGGACCAAGCTCCTTTCGCAACGCCTCGGCAAGCTCGAAGATGCGGTAGAGCGTCGGCGATTTCCAGATGTCGGGTTCGGAAAGCTTGTCGGCCTCCTCCGCTGTCGACAGCAGCGGGAGCGCCGCAGGATTGCTGCCCTCGAACTCATGGACCTTGCATCCGAAGGCGGCGGCATAGATGTGGGTGCCGGTCATCAGCTTGACTGTCGGCACTGAATGATCGCCAACGGCCTCCACGAACTCCATGTGCTTCATGTAATGATCCACCAAGGGTGCGATCCATCTTGACACAGGCTCGTCCGAAATCGTATAGTCGCCCTTCGGATAATCCGGTTTCGTGAAATAGTTAGGCATGGCGAAGAAACCATGCCCCCGAAAAGCTCCTTTCTTATAAATGTTCTTCAGGAATTCCTGGTTCCTTTTGACTTTTGCATTCATATCAAGTCCTTATATGTCTTATTTGATTATATCATGCATTTTTCATATGCCCATTGATTATATATCTTATCATCCTATAGTAAATGGCGGTTTTGATTATTGACTTGTCATATTTGATTATTATAAACAATGAACTATTTCGATGATTTCACATTCATAAACGGCGAGGAGATACCCGAGTGCCGGGCGGTGATCGACAACCGTTTCAGGGACATGTACAACCTGCAGTTCGTCCTGTCCGGATGGATGTATTTCGGGATTGACGGCGGTGAGAGGGCGATCATTGACCGCCCAGCAGTGTTCTGGCACCACCCGGAACATTCTTACCAGTATGGGCCGGCAGCGCCTGCACGAAGCTGGCACCATCACTGGGTCACTTTCCGAGGCCCCCGCGGAAAACAGCTGATGGAAAAGGGGTTCATGAAACTCTCCACGAAAGGCTTCGTCAATGTGCCACAGCCCAGGAACTATGCCACGGTTTTCAGGAACCTTCTGCGCCTGCTCGGGGAAAACGACAGGAAAAACCATCCTGAAATGGTCATTCTCCTGGAACAGCTGCTTTCCCTTCTAATCACAGACAAGCTTGAAGGCATGATGGATTCAGTCCATGGAGGCGCCATCGACAAGCTCGCATCGAAAGTCCGCTCAGATCCATTTTCCGGATATGATTTTGCGGCAATCGCAAAAAGCGCGGGACTCTCGTACAGCCATTTCCGGAGGCTGTTCAGGGAGAGGACGCAGCTTTCACCGCACGATTTCGTGCTGAACTGCAGGATGCAGTCGGCCGCAAAGCTTCTCATGGATCCGGCAAGACAGATAAAGGACGTTGCAATCGAGTCTGGATTCAATGATCCGACGCAGTTCTCAAAGGTCTTCAGGAGCCAGCTCGGGCTCTCGCCTGCGAACTACAGGAGGACGATATTCAAGTAGGTACGGCCTTTAGGCTGTACCAGTATTTTGGTGTTCCAGAAATTAAAAATGGTACAGGCTAAAGCCCGTACCTGCTTATAATTTCTCATTCAGGGCGTTCGCGACTTCCTCGTCGGTGAGCTTGTAGATCAGGATGGAATAACCGATGTTGTCGTCGGGTTTCCTGGTCTCGAGATATCTTGCGAGCTTCGCAAATCTGAGGATGCTGTAGATCTGGTAGTGGTTCACGACCTTCTCCGGCCCCCTAGCCTTCATGAACTCGTTGAACTTGTCCTTGCTGACCGCCGACGCGAGCATCGCCCTGGTCTCGGCTGCAAGCTCGGAATAGAAATCCTCATCCATCTGCCTTCCCTCCAGATTTTGCTGACCGAGAAGTTCAGGCATGTAGATGAACGGCAGCATCGTGGCGCTGATGCAGTAGACACCGCCGCGCAGCTCATAAGGAGTGTCGTCATCCTGGCGGTAGTACGATGGAAGCTTCCTGACGCCCGGCGCATACCGCTCGATGCTGGCAATCCCGAAATATGACACATATACATTTGTCTTCTTCTGGTTTAGAAGCTCATTTTTTTTGAGCCATTTCCCAAGCCCCTTGAGGTCCTGCCCCCAGTCGAGGGAGCTGTCAACCAGATGCCTGTACCCGTTTGCCGGACCGCCTGCGAGCTGGTTGAAGTACGCCAGATAGTGCGGCCATATGCTGAATGATTCGGCAATGAACCATACGAC
>CAZDNQ010000203.1:6266-8028 GCA_964506605.1 uncultured Victivallis sp.
AAGCGGCCAGGACGCGCCAGCCAATATGAACGCGGCAGGATAAAGGACAAGCACGTGCCGGTGCCCGATGTTAATGCTGCTGGTTATTGCAAATACCGCATAGACGCCCATCAGCACCAGGAGGGGGATGATCGGATATATTTTCGCCGTCACCTCTTCCGCAGATGGCAGGCTGCGCAGCCTTCTTATCCCGAGGAACAGCAGCAGTCCCATAAAAGCAATTAAAGGCAATGGAGTTTTGACCATGCATGCGTACGGGAAGAAATACCACCATCCCGTGAGGCTGGACTCACCGTTGAGATAGGCGTATCTTAGCTTTGACCTGTTCATCACGAACTGGAACCCGTAAAGATATGCCTCCGGAAGCAGCCTGTGCTGCCTTGCGAAGCTGACCACTTTTCCGGGCATCCCCGAATCCTTGACAAGCTCCTGCCAGTTCCTGTCCATGATCTCGCGCTTGCCGGTGTCGTCGTTCAGCATCGAATACCTGAACCCAAAAGCCATCCAGATAAAGAACATGATTAAAAGAGCGTTCACCACTCCTGCGGCAAGAAAAGCCGCAAGCTGCGCCGCCTGCGTCCTGAGCTTAATGATCCGGCCGGGCAGGACGACTTCCAGCTCCGGACATGTCTTGAGTCTGACTGCAAGCATGATCAGGAACATGGGGACGATGAGGAACGCGGACATCTTCGAAAGGAATAGCATTGACAGCCACAGCGATGCCAGCAGCACTCTTGCCACGGTGAGCTTTCCCATCATGTGCCATATCGCCCATACCGAACCGATGAACCCGATGGTCGCCGCCATGTCGGAATTCACAAGCCTCGAATGTGCGAGGATCGTGGGGCTCAGTGCATAGAGCAGCAGCGAGATTGCAGCGCCTTCGACGCCGAACACTTTCCTGGACCAGTTATAGACAAGCAGGCCAAGCAGCAGGCTGAGCAGTACGATCATGGTCTTGGAGAGCATGAATATCCTGTCCGGATTGTTCCCCTTCTTGTAGAGGAAGTCGTACGCTGTCAGCCATTGGTTTGATTCGATTGAGGCGTTTTTCGTAAATACCGGGACCTTTATGTCCTTATCGAACAGGAGAGGAACGGCGGCCCAGCGCTGCGGAAAATTGCCATTCTCAGGGTTTACGCGGTAGTCGTCAAGCTTCCAGTAGCAGAGTCCGCCTGTGATGTGCACTGTCTCGTCGAAGGTGGGCGTCTCCTGTACAAGGCTGGTGAATGCGAGGAAGAAATGCAGTCCGAGGAGCAGCGCCACGAGGCAGCACTCCGCAAGCAACCTGTATTTTTCCCTGGACAGCATGCCGATAAATTACCCGTCATTGTCCATTTTGACCAAAGGGTATCTGGAAAAATGCAGAAATTAACGCCTTGGGAAACTTTACTTTGCAGGGCATATCCTGTATTTTAAGCGCCGCGCCAAAACAGCCATTGTCGATGGCGCACGCGTTCTGGTAGCTCAGCTGGATAGAGCAACGGATTTCTAATCCGTAGGTCGCAGGTTCGAATCCTGCCCGGAACGCCATTTTTTTTAAGGATGGGTGGTTGGATTAATGGATGACCCGCCTATGCCGAGAAGCTACGGCGTGGCAAGCTGGATGGATGGCAATAAAATAAGAAGCAAGCCACCTTCCTCCTTATCTTTTAAAATACATCCATCTATTAATCCTGTTATCCTGTCAAACTCTTAAGGAATTATGAAACTTTTAATATGCGGGAGCGCGGCGGCCGAAGGAATTCCGGCTCTGTTCTGC
>CAZDNQ010000204.1:0-7982 GCA_964506605.1 uncultured Victivallis sp.
GCAGGCGCAGGACCTTATGATGAACGCCCCTTCTGAAGTCGAGATGAAGCAGCTCCGCGAGCTCCACATCCAGATCGTCATGCCGAAGAAGCCAGAGGAGAAGGCGAAGCAGGCCGAAACAGCCGCCGATGCCAAGCCCGCGGAACCGGCGAAGAAGTAAAAACCTGAACTTCGAACATCCAGCATTCAACATCGAACATTGAACCATGGATGCAGGCAAGCACCCTTACGGTTATTTATATAACCAGTGTTTGTGGATTTACTCTTTGTTGGAATTCACAGCCCTGGTCGCCTTTGGCGCCGCCGAAGGCGGGTAAACATCCTGCCCGGCGTTTTAATCCAATAGAATATGCGCCGGCCAGGATGGTCGCACCGCAAGGGCTGTTCTTGAATTCCATACGCCGATGCTACTTCATCTCCGGGACGTCGATCCAGGCCCTCTTCTCCCAGGACTTGAATGCGACTTCCGCAAGCTGGACGCCCTTTGCGCCTTCGAGCAGAGACCAGCGGAACGGAGTGTTGCAGACCACGTGCTTAAGGAAGAGCTCCCACTGGATCTTGAACGCGTTGTCGTAGTTAATAGTGTCAGGGACCGGAGTCCAGCTGTCATAGAAGTTGATCGGATTGTCGATGTCGGGATTCCATATCGCCTTGGGAGTTCCGGCCGCCGCCTGGAACAGGCATTTCCTGAGTCCTGCTACAGCGGATCCCTTCGTGCCGTCAACCTGCATGGTGAACAGATCGTCCCTGCGGACCCTCACGCTCCAGGAGGAATTGAAATGGGCGATGATGCCGTTCTGAAGCTCGAAAGTTGCGTATGCTGAATCGTCGGCCGTGCACTTGTACTCCTTGCCTTTCTCGTCGCGCCTCTTCGGAATATGCGTCGCACCGTAGCACGACAGCGACTTGATCTCGCCGAAAGTGTTGTCGATCACGTAGCGCCAGTGCGGGAACATGTCGAGGATCATGCTGCCGCCATCCTCCTTCCTGTAGTTCCATGACGGCCTCTGCGCCGGAATGATGTCTCCTTCGAAGACCCAGTACCCGAACTCGCCGCGCACCGAGAGGATCTTCCCGAAGAACCCAGAATCAATGAGCATCTTGAGCTTGAGAAGACCGGGGAGCCAGAGCTTGTCCTGGACGACGCCGTTCTTGACGCCGGCCTTCTTCGCCATCATGTGTAGCTCGTAGGCGTCCTTGCTGTTCACGGCGATCGGCTTCTCGCAGTAGACATGCTTGCCGGCCTTGATCGCCTGCTTCACGGCCGTCACGCGCCTATCGGTGGTCTGCGAATCAAAATAGATTGGATACGCGGTATCCTTGAGAACCGCGTCGAGATCAGTGGAATACTTAGAGATGCCCGACATCTTGGCGAGTTCCTGGAGCTTGACCTCGTTCCTGCCGATAAGAATGGGATCCGGCATGATCGCGTCGGTATCGGAGATCTTCACCCCGCCCTGCTTGATTATCGCCACTATGGACCGCATAAGATGCTGGTTCGTGCCCATGCGCCCTGTGACGCCGTTCATGATGATTCCGATCTTCTGCATAAAGTTTCCTCCGTAAATTTTAAATTATCCTTCTATATTTTCCTATTTCAATCTAGTGTCTTCGTTCGAAGTTCAATGTTCGACGTTGGATGTTCGATGTTCATGTCATTCTTTTCTTTCACACCGCTTCTCCGATTCGTTCCTAAACCGGCTTCTCCGTGCACTGCGGTCTTGCGCCTGCCGGAAGAGGCGGCGCCTCAACTCCTGCCTTTGGCAGGGTACCTTCAAGCTCCTGCTTCCAGTGTGCGACATCGCCCGAAGGACCGTAGCAGTATATCATCTTGGCGGGCTTCTTCGTGATGTTCGTTACCTGGTGGAAGACCTTGGAAGGGATATAGACGGCCTGTCCGGCCTTCATCACCCTCTTCTCCCCGCCGAGGCACATCTCAGCTTCTCCTTCGAGGAGGAAATAGACCTCCTCCTGCTCCTGGTTGTGCCACGGGACCTGTCCGCCGTCGGCCTCAAGCGTCACAAACCCCATTGCGAAGTTCGCAGCCTGGACCGGGGAGACTCCCCCGACGATGTTCTGAGTCCTGCGCCTTGCAGGATAGGTACGTCCCTTGATTTCGGAAAGATCCGCTATGGTCATATCAAACCTCCTGATAAATTCGAAATCCGAATTTCGAAACCCGAAACAATTTCGAATTCTTTAATTTAATAATTTATAAAACCACTGTTTCGAATTTCGATATTCGATATTCGAATTTTATGATTTTGAACTTGTTCAAAATCTTTTGCCTTTCTTCACGTGTATGATGAGCATAGTGCAGTCGCTGAGGACCTCGTACGCATGCTCCATCAGCGCATCGAACTGTATCGCCTGCCCGTCGCTGAGCTCGTGTTTCTCGTATGGAAGATGCGCGACAAGCTTCCCGGTGATGATCCAGCAGATCTCATAGTCGTCCTTGTGGATCTCAGGGCGCGAGGTCCTGCTGCCGGCCTTTGCCGTCCCGTACAGGCATCTTATGTTTCCATAGTTGATCTCGGTGAACTTGAATCCGTTCGAAGAGTGGATGGATGAATTGATCTTGTGTGCCGAGCGCGACTCCGCGAAGTTCAGGAGCTCGGAAGGATTCATGCCGAAGACGCGTCCGAGCTTGTAGAGGGTTTCAAGCTCCGCGGAGCACTGGTTCCTCTCGAGCTTGGATATGACTGCGACCGAGACACCGGACTTCTCCGATACGTCCTGTATGCTCATCTCCTCGTTCTTGCGGAGCTGCCGCAGGACCGAGAAATCATACATCGCCACGCCTGTCTTTTTCTTTTTCATAAATATTTAAAATCGCGCTTGATTTATTTCTTTGACAATATAAATATATTGTTATTTTATTGTTAAAGAATAATTCGTTCTGACACCAAGTCAAGGCCCAAAAGGAGAAAATATGAAAAAAGCCGACAATGCAGCGGAACTCGTCGCGGAAAAGCTCAAGGCGTGCAGGGTCATCCCCGTGCTCGTGGTCAATACCGTCGATGAAGGCGTGAGGATATGCGAGATCCTCTACAAGGCGGGGCTCCCCTCCGCCGAGATCACGTTCAGGACTTCCGCCGCAGAAGGGACCATCCGCGAGGTCGTGAAAAGATTCCCCGATATGACGGCCGGCGCTGGAACAATATTGAACACGGCCGATCTTGAGAAGGCGGCGGCGGCGGGTGCGAAGTTCGCAGTGGCTCCGGGATGCAATCCGAAGATCATGCAGGCCGCGGCCAAAATAGGCATCCCCTTCTTCCCAGGCGTCTGCACTCCGAGCGACATCGAGACCGCGTATGAGAACGGGGCCAGGGTCATGAAGTTCTTCCCGGCAGAAGCTTCCGGCGGACTTCCAATGCTGAAGGCGCTCATCGGGCCCTACAAGCATCTCGGGATCAAGTTCATTCCCCTTGGCGGGATCGACGCCGCAAACGTTAGGAAATATTTCGAGCTGAAGGAAGTCCTCGCGGCAGGCGGTTCGTGGATGGTCAAGCAGGAGGACGTCACCGCAGGCAAGTGGGATCTCATCGAGAAGAACGTCCGCGAAGCGGCGGCGCTGGTGAAAAATCAGTAATCAGTGGCCAGGTGTCAGTGGTCAGAAAAACATAATCTTATAAAACAAACTGAGGGATACATCATGAAAAGAGTCGCGTTGATAACCGGAGGAGCCCGCGGGATCGGATATGGGATCGCGCTCGGGCTTGTGAAGGAGAACTGCAACATAGTCGTTGCAGACATACAGGATGAGGCGAAGGTGGCGGAGAACATGGACAGCCTCCGCAAGGCAGGCGCCGAAGTGCTCTACTGCAAGGCCGACATCAGCAATCCGAACGACCGCAGGAAGATCATCGATGACATCAGAAAGAAATTTGGAAAGCTGAACATACTCGTCAACAATGCAGGCGTCGCGCCGGCGGTGCGTGCGGACATCCTCGAGGCCTCGGAGGAGAGCTACGAGCGCGTCATGAAGATCAACCTGCAGGGCCCCTACTTCCTCACCCAGCTGGCCGCGAACTGGATGGTTGAGCAGCAGAAGGCCGACAAGGGATTCTGCGGCTGCATAATCAACATCTCCTCGATGTCTGCGACAGTCGCATCCGTCAGCCGCGGCGAATACTGCATATCCAAGGCGGGCGTAAGCATGGCGACAAAGCTCTTCGCCGTCAGGCTCGCTGAATTCAACATACCCGTATACGAGATACGCCCCGGGATAATCATGACCGACATGACTTCCGCGGTGAAGGAGAAATACGACAAGCTCATAGCCGAGGGGATACTCCTGCAGAAGCGCTGGGGTCTGCCCGAGGACATCAGCAGGGCGGTCGCGATGATGGCGCGCGGCGACATCGCATACTCGACCGGACAGGTCATAATGGTCGACGGCGGATTCACGGTGGAAAGGCTCTAAGACTCAACACCCGTCTTCGCCAAGGCTACGCCGTGGCAAGCAAAGGCACAGAGGCACTAATTTATTAGCATAGGATCAAGACAAAAATGCAAAAGATGAAAATAGCGGTGAAATTGGAAAAAGGCGGGAAGGTTTCAGTTCCCTGCACCAAGGTGCATACATTGATCATCGGAAGTGGGGCGGCGGGGCTCAACGCGGCTGTGCAGCTGCACGCGAACGGCGTGACCGACATCATGATCGTTTCGGAAGGACTTCAGAAGGGAACTTCCATCAACACCGGCAGCGACAAGCAGACATACTACAAGATCAGCATGTACGGCGAGAACAACGATTCACCTTATCTGCTTGCTCAGTCCTTCTTCAACGGCGGCAGCATGCACGGAGATCTCGCGCTGGTCGAGGCGTCGCTTTCAGGACGCGCATTCTTCAACCTCGTCAACATCGGCGTCGCATTTCCGCGCGACAGGTACGGGCAGTTCGTCGGATACAAGACAGACCATGACCCGTTCAGGCGCGCGACGTCTGTCGGCCCATACACATCACGCGAGATGTGCAGGTCGCTGATCAAGGAAGTGAAACGCAGGAACATCCAGGTCGTAGAGGACCGCGTAGTTGCATCCCTTCTCACATCCGAGGACAAGGACGGCAAGAGGGCCTGCGGCGCAGTCTCCATCAACTGCAAGTCGAAATCGCAGACAGGCGCATTTGAAATATATCTTGCAGACAACGTTGTCTTCGCGACCGGCGGACCAGGCGGACTCTACAAGACCAGCGTATATCCCGAAGTCCATACAGGCGCGATAGGACTCGCGCTGATGGAAGGTGCGAAGGCTCAGAGCCTGTCCGAATCCCAGTACGGACTCGCCTCGATAAAGTTCCGCTGGAACGTGTCTGGCACATACATGCAGGTCATTCCGAAGTTCATCAGCACTGCGGCCGACGGCAAGAGCGATGCAAGAGAGTTCATGCACGAATATTTCAATTCGGCCGGCGAGATGAACAGCATGATATTCCTGAAGGGATACCAGTGGCCTTTCGATCCGCGGAAGGTCGTGGGAGGCTCGTCCATAGTCGACATCCTCGTCTACATTGAAACAGTCCTCAAAGGCCGCAGGGTCTATCTCGACTTCCGTTCAAACTGCGTGGGACATGATTTCAAAGCCCTGAGCAAGGAGGCGCACGAGTATCTCGAGAAGTCCGGGGCCCTCTTCGGCACTCCTATCGAGCGCCTGACGAAGATGAACGAACCGGCAATTTCCCTGTATCTGGACCATGGCATAGACATCAGGAAGGAACCGCTTGAGATCGCCGTATGCGCACAGCACAACAACGGCGGACTTGCCGGAAACCTCTGGTGGGAGTCTTCCAACATCAGGCATCTCTTCCCCATCGGAGAAGTGAACGGATCCCATGGTGTATACCGTCCGGGCGGAGCCGCGCTCAATTCCGGACAGGTGTCGGGGTTCAGGGCTGCGGAATATATCGCAAACAAATATTCAAAGAGTTCCGTGGATCTGGCCGGCGCGAAGAAATGCGCCGAAAGGAAAATACAGGAGCTGATCAGCTGGATCGGGATAAGTTCGAAATCAAAGGACAGCTGGTCGGAAGCCAGGAACGAATTCCAGTCGAGGATGTCGAAGTCAGCCGCGCACATACGTTCCTCGAAGATACTGAAGGATTCCGTGCAGGACGCCTGGAGGCAGTGGAACGCGCTCAGGGAGAACGGCTGCTCCTTCAAAAACGTCAAGGACATGGCCGAGGCTGTCCGGAACCTCCAGCTCTGTTTCGCGCATGCGGTATACATCGAGGCGGTGAACAAGGCGGTCAAGGACGGTGTCGGAAGCCGCGGTTCGGCGCTGGTGCTGGACGACAAGGGCGTGCAGGCGCATTCCAAGCTTGGCGGGGAATGGAAGTTCCTGCAGGAGAACCCCGAGTTCAGGGACAAGGTGCTGGAGACTGTCGCCACAATTGATGGAAAAGTCGAGAACGCCTGGGTGCCGAGACGCGATCTGCCGAAGGAAGATGCCTGGTTCGAGAACGCATGGGCGGCATTCCGCAACGGGGAAATTTACAGATAAGAAATTTAACGCAAAGGCGCAAAGGCGCAAAGGCACTGAGATAATTATTTTTGTTTCTCGGCTTCAAGCTCTGCGCCTGTCTTGGCGCCATGGGCTTTTAGCAGCGTTTTTTTCTCATCGGTGTCAGCAAGATCCAAAGCGGTTTTGCCATCCCTATTAATCAAATTGACATTTGCCTTGAATTTTAAAAGTACTTCGATGGTTTTGACATTGCCATATCTTGCAGCGCACATTAGAGAAGTGCCTTCATAGAAACTGGTACTCATACTGTCAACTTCCGCACCGTTCTCAAGCAATATTCCAACTACATCATCTAAACCATCCCTTGATGCCTTGATAAGAGGAGTCGCATTACTGGTATCCTTGACATTTACCTTTGCCCCATTGCTGATAAGAAGCTTTGCGACTTCCGCATGATATTGCTTCCGACATAATGAAATTACTTGTTCCAACGGAGTCCTCCCGTCTTCATCTTGCATATTAACATCAGCGCCATTTTCAATTAGCAGTTTC
Organism: uncultured Victivallis sp.; assembly: GCA_964506605.1. Classification (GTDB taxonomy): domain Bacteria; phylum Verrucomicrobiota; class Lentisphaeria; order Victivallales; family GWF2-50-93; genus GWF2-50-93. The sequence continues at coordinate 7,018 of CAZDNQ010000204.1, forward strand.
AACATTTCCACATTTGGAATGCAAAAGCTGGCTACAATAAAAAAAGGTGTTTCTTTTCTTTTTGATAATGCATTTACTTTGGCTCCTTTACTGATAAGAAGCTTTGCAATTCCCATGCGATTGTATCGGGCTGCATAATGCAAAGGTGTAAGGCTATTGCTCAGCGCAGCATTAGGATCTGCTCCGTCTTCAAGAAATTTACTAACGGCTTTCTCATCACCAAGCATGATTGCTGAAAAAAGATTGTGTTTCGCTCCTGCATCAATCATTATCTTGGCAGCTTTTGAACTTCCTCGTTCCACTGCATAGTCCAACGGAGCTTTGCCATCGTTATCTTCAATGTCTACTTTAGCTCCTTTTTTAATCAGCAAGGCAATCATTTCTTCATGGGAAAGACATAGAGTTGAGCCAAGATTTGTTAGAAAGACAACACCAATTGGTGTCCGTCCCTTGGAGTTTTTAACATTTACATCAGCATTGGCTTCAATCAACGTTGAAGCAATATCTCCTTTTCTAAGGAAAGAAACCATATGCAATGCCGTCCATCCTGAAACGTCGATTTTGTCATATACACCTTTGCCATGATCTAGCGACAGGAACACAGGTTTTTGGGATTCAACTTTTTCATTGACGTCAGATCCATTCTTGATGAGTTCAGAAACCTGTTTTTCATCTGCTGCCAAAGCGGCCTTAAATAGTGAGGGGAGCAAGCTTTCCTGTTCATCTGATATGAAAGTTTCCACGAATGGCGATTTGAGCGTTTTCGTTTGCTCACCAGGAAGAAGTGTCAGACTGCAACAGAAAACTGCAATCAAGAAAATGAGCAAAGTTAAGTTTTTCATCATCCCCCCCTTTGTTCAACAACGTCGGACGCTGACTTAAGCCAGAAAATTTCCAATATCCATTTCTAAGCATTACTTCGACATTCGATATTCCTTGTTCGATATTGGATATTCTATTTTCTT
>CAZDNQ010000205.1:0-7978 GCA_964506605.1 uncultured Victivallis sp.
CGAGGAAAAGGCAAAGAAGGCCGCAGAGGAAAAGATGAAGCTCGCCAAGGAGCGCGAGCAGCTGGTGAAGAGCATAGGATACAGCATTCCACAGTCGCCGGAGGTCGTCCTTGTATCCATGGTCGCCCCGGATATCATGTCGCTGGTGATAGAGGCCCAGAAGATCAATATACCGACACTCTCGAAGTATGAGCCGAAGCCTGGCGATGTGAAGAAGGAGGAGAAATATCCGGACGGCGTGGTAAGGCGCGCTGCGCTGACACGCGACGGCAAGCCCATTGGCTGGCTCCAGGGCAGGAATCTCGACTGGCTCACGACATATGAATCCAGCGAAGGGCATCCGCTGCTGGACTTCCTGGCTGATGAAATTGCGAACTACACCATCTCTTCAAAGGAAGATCCTGCATATGCAAACGGTGTAAAACCGGTCGCCGTGCACCGCAAGAGCATCCCGATCGACTGGCAGCAGTCGGGCGGGCTCGCGTTCCCGATGCGCCACAGGATCTATCTCAAGCTGCCATCCAGGCCCCTGCCCGGAAAGGAATATGAGATCTCCGTGGAAAAAGTCAATCTCAAGAGCCGCAATGTGACGTTCAAGGCCGACCTCCAGAAGGTGCTGAGCGAGACGATCCATGTGAACCAGATAGGATACCGTCCGGATGATCCCGACAAGCGCGCCTTCCTTTCACTATGGATGGGAACGGGCGGCGCATACAAGTTCCCCGAAGGCATGAAGTTTTCAATACTTGAAGATGCCGGCGGCAATTCTGTCTATTCCGGCGAGATAAAACTTCTCCTCGATGTCGACGGAAAGGAGAAATACGGGGCAAGCCAGCAGAACAACTCGAGCCGCACCCCCGTATACGGGATGGATTTCAGCGAATTCAAGACACCGGGGAAATACCGCATCTTCGTCGACGGGATCGGCTGCAGCTATCCTTTCGAGATAAACGTGAAAGCATGGGAGAAGGCCTTCCTGATCCAGATGCGCGGACTTTTCAACAACCGCAGCGGGCCGGAGATCGGACCTCCTTACACTGATTTCAAGAAGCCCGCCGATTTCATGCTCGAAGCCGGCACGGTCATCACCCGTACAACATACGACGCACTGGAAAAGGGAAATGAGTCCTTCGCCGACGCAGTCAAGGGCGACACCGGCGAAGTAGTCAAGGACGCCTGGGGTGGATACCACGACGCAGGCGACTGGAACCCGCGCAAGGCCACTCACATGAAGACTACGCTGGCGCAGCTCGAACTCGTCGAGCTTTATCCTGAATACTTCAACTCGCTCAATCTCAGGATTCCGAAGATGGAAGGAGTTCCCGACATTATCACCGAGGCGCTCTTCGAGATAGACTGTTTCAGGAGGATGCAGCTTCCGGACGGCGGAATTCCATACGGAATTGAGACGAACGGCGATCCGAGCCCCGGCGAGATCAGCTGGCTTACTACCCAGCATGCCTACGTGTTTGCGCCAAACATCCGCGACTCCTGGCTCTATGCCGCAGTCGCAGCGCGCGCGACGAAGGTGCTGAAGCCTTTCAAGCCGGATCTTGCGAAAACCTATCTGGACAGTGCCATCAAGGCTTTCAACTGGGCCGAGGCCGATTATGCAAGGAGGATGGCCGACGGTTCCGCAAAGAAATTCGAGGAGCTGTGGATGGCCATTGACTTCAGGAATCTCTCGTCCCTGGTGCTCTATGACATCACCGGCGACAAGAAGTACCATGAGATATTCAAGATCGACACGCTCCTCAACACCCCGAATGCCGACTATTACATCTGGGGCAAGGCTGTCCAGTGCAATCCCGTGTTCCTCTACGCCAGGCTTGATGACGCGAAGGCCGATCCAGAATTGAAGAAGAAGGCAATCGCAGCGGTGGAGAGCGAAGCCGAGGTGTCGATGAACTTTGCAAAAGGAAATGTCTACAAGGTCACGAATGTTGAAAAGGGAAGGCCTTTGTTCTGCGGATTCTTCACGACATCCGGCGGGACTGAGCTTGCCCGCGCGCATTATCTCACCGGCAAGCCGGAGTATCTGAAAGCCGCGCTGCAGTCATGCCAGTTCCAGTCGGGCTGCAACCCGAACAACGTCGTTTATACGACCGGACTCGGTGCGAATCCCGTGAAGCATCCGCTGCACCTTGATTCGCGTTCGAGCGGGCAGCAGCCTCCGGAGGGATTTACGGTGTTCGGAAATCTCGACTACTGGCAGTGGAAAGGCGGATTCTGGGACTGGCCGATCTCCCTTTATCTCAACAAGCCCGCCAACTGCTGGCCTAATCCGTACGACTGGCCGCTCACCGAGGCGTTCTTCGACATACACATGTACGTGTCGATGGACGAGTTCGTGGTTGATTCCTGGGCGCCGAACGTGTTCGTCTGGGGATATCTGGCGGTACGGCCGGAAGGAAAGTAATTAATTAGGAAAATAAAGAACATGCCTTGCGGCATTAATCCGCCTCAGGCGGATTAACTACAAACATGATTCAATGATTTTGAATACGTTCGTAGTCAAGCCCGCAAGGGCTGTTCTTTGAAAGAAATGAATATTCCACAATAAAAAGGAGAAAATAGATGCATTGTCACGCACTCCGTTGGAAATATATACCGCTTGTTTTCGCCATTGCAATACTGTTCCAGTTTACATTGCAGGCCCAGGAGACCGACGAGGCCGCCGCCAAGCTGAAGAAGGAGACAGAAGCGAAGGAAAAACTCGCCCGCGACCGCGAGAGCAGGATCAGGAACTTCGGAAACAGGAGTGAACGCTCGCCAGACGTGACCAATGTCTCTCTTGCAGCGCCGGACATACTGTGCCTTACGATCCAGGCGCAGAAGCTCAACCTTGCAAAAGTCTCCAAGTACGAACCTCAGCCCGACGATGTGAAGAGGGAGGAGAAACATCACGACGGCGTGGTCAAGCGAGCCAAACTTGTCCGCAACGGAAAGGAGCTTGGCTATCTCCAAGGCAGGAATCTGGAGTGGCTGTTCACGTATGAATCCAACGAGGGAGATCCTTTCCTCGATTTCGTCGCCGATGATGCAAAGATCTACACCGTCACCTCCAAGGACGATCCGGCGTTTGCAGCAGGAGTCAAGCCTGCCGCAGTCTACCGCAAGAGTATGCCGACCAACTGGCAGCTGACAGGCGGGCTCGCGTTCCCGATGCGCCATACGATGTATCTTAAGATGCCTGCGAAGATCCAGCCCGGCAAGGAATATTCCATCGCGATGGAACTCCCGCTGAACGTCAGGACTCCGAGTGTCACCTTCAAGGCGGATCTCCAGAACGTCAGGAGCGAATCTGTCCATGTGAACCAGATCGGCTATCGTCCGGACGACACCTTGAAGCGTGCGTTCCTGTCTGTCTGGCTTGGCACCGGAGGCGGCTGCAGGATGCCCGACGGGCTGAAGTTCTCGATACTTGAGGATGCCGGCGGCAAGCCCGTCTTCTCCGGAAACGTCGAATGTGTGATGGACGTCGACGGCAAGGAGGTCCTCTGCGCGAAACCTCCGAAGAACTATAGCAATACGGCCGTCTACAGGATGGATTTCAGCGAATTCAAGACACCGGGGAAATACCGCATCTTCGTCGACGGGATCGGCTGCAGCTATCCTTTCGAGATCGGCGGTGCGATGTGGGAGAAGGCCTTCCTCGTCCAGATGAAGGGCCTATACAACAACCGCAGCGGCATAGAGCTCGGACCGCCTTATTCCGATTTCAAAAAGGCAGTCGACTTCAAGGTCGACGCAGGTTCAGTGATCACGCGCACCACCTGTGACGCAATGGCGAACGGAAATGAGGACTTCAAGAACATAGTGAAGGGCGACACAAAGGAATCCGTACCCGATGCATGGGGCGGATACCATGATGCAGGCGACTGGAACCCGCGCCGTGTAAGCCACATGAAGACGACGCTGTACCAGCTCGAACTCGTCGAGCTTTATCCTTCGTATTTCAATTCTCTCAATCTCAACATCCCAAAGGCCGACGGGATTCCCGACATCATAACTGAAGCTCTCTTCGAGATCGACTGTTTCAGGAGGTTGCAGCTTCCAGACGGCGGTGTTCCATACGGGATCGAGACCGACGGCGATCCGGGTGTCCCCGACGTGAGCTGGCTCTCCACACAGCATGCCTACGTACTGGCACCGAACATCCGCGACTCCTGGTACTACGCAGCAGCAGCAGGCCGCGCCGCAAAGGTGCTGAGGCCCATAAAACCAGATCTTGCGAAGGTCTACGAGGACAGCGCGGTCAAGGCCTTCAACTGGGCCGAGGCCGACTATGCGAAAAAACTCGCCGACAAGTCCATCGAAAAAGTGAAGGGGGAGCTCTGGAACGCCACCGATGCGAGGAATCTTTCCGCCCTGGTCCTCTATGACATCACCGGCGACAAGAAGTACCATGACACCTTCATGCAGACCACATGCCTCAAGGATCCTGCAACGGTGTGCTGGTGGGGCAAGCAGATCCAGTGCGACGCGGCTTTCCTGTATGCTCGCCTTGACGACGCGAAGGCGGATCCGGCAATGAAGAAGAATGCGATCAAGGCGGTCACACAGCAGGCCGACAGGTCGCTTGAATATGCCGCGGCAAACACCTTCAACCTGACTCAGATGGACAAGTACAGGCCGATGTTCGGCGGCTTCTTCAGCACCTCCGGCGGAACCGAGCTTGCCCGAGCGCATTATCTCACCGGCAAGCCGGAATACCTGAAAGGCATCCTGCAGTCCTGCCAGTTCCAGTCCGGCTGCAACCCGAACAACATCGTCTACACGACGGGACTCGGCGCAAACCCGGTGAAGAATCCCCTGCATCTTGATTCGCGCTCCAGCGGTCAGGCTGTGCCGGCCGGGCTGACCGTGTTCGGCAATGTCGATTATTGGAACAATAAGGGCGGGTTCTGGGACTGGCCGATACCTCTTTATTTCAGCAAGCCCAACAACTGCTGGCCGAACCCCTACGACTGGCCGCTCACCGAGGCTTACTTCGACGTGTTCCTGTTCGTGTCGATGAACGAATTCGTTGTAGACACCTGGGCTTCAAACGTCTTTGTATGGGGATATCTGGCATCACGTCCTGCAACAGGGACTGAGCCTGCACCTGCAGCAACTCCGGCCCTTGCCCCGGCGCCTGCACCCGCTCCTGCAAAACCCGAGAACTCCGCAAATCCCGAATCAAAGCTCTTCCTTCTTGAAAACCAGAGCGTCGTGCTTGGCATACTTCCCGATGTCGGGGCTCATGTCGTGCTTTTCAGGATGAAGGACGGACAGAATGTCCTGCTCTCGGATCCGAAGCTCTGGATGGAGCCAGCACCCAAGTTTACAGCAGCAGAACCTCCATTCCTCGGGTACAACGGGCACATCTACTGGCTCGGCCCCCAGAAGGGCTGGTGGTCACAGCAGGATGTCAATCCCGGCAAGAAGGCCTCCAGCGCCGGCTGGCCGCCGGATCCATTTTTGACTCTCGGAAAATACGAGGTCGTCGAAAAGAGCGCCGACTCGGTGAAGCTCAAAAGCCCGTCAAGCCCTGTCAGCGGTGTCCAGATCATCAAGGAGATCTCCATCAAGGACGGCAAGGCCTTCCTCAAGGCGACTGTGACGAATCTCAGGGACAGCGAAGTATCCTGGGACATATGGTCGAACACGCGCGTGTCCAGCAACGCCAGCGTCTACGTGCCTGTCAGCAAGGACGGCGGGACGATAAGGATGGAGTTCACCGCATGGTCGCCGGAGAAAGACAGGGCACTCCCCTATTCCATAACCGACGGCTTCCTGAATTTTGACAATGACTCCATAGCTCTTGACAAGGAGCATGTCTTCTCCTCGAAGACATTCATCAGTCCGAAGGAACCTGTCATCGCTGCGTTCAGCAACGGCTGCCTTTTCCTGAAGAGGGCCGCATCCGTAGTCCCGAAGGACAAACTGCATGCGGAGCATTCCTTTGTAGAGATCTACAAGCTCATGGGCGACATTCCAATCGCCCTCACGGAGCTCGAGATGCATGGGCCGTTCGTGGCGTTGAAGCCGGGAGAGAGCATGTCCTTCGAGGAGACCTGGGAACTCATCCCCTGCAAGAATTTGAACACTCCCGCCGACAGGATCAATTTCCTGAAGGAGAAAACAAAGGTTTTATAGGAAGGACTTCGTTTGTTGTAGCGCAATTTATTGCGCGTTTTGTTCAATGATTAAGGGAACCACAATTAAGGACGGCGTATAAATTCGCCTACTACCAGCAAAAAGAGAAAGAAAATCATTACATATAAGGAGCATTCGATGATAAAAACTTTCAGCAGGGCGATTTTGGCGCTAGGCATGATGGTCCCGCTTGCGCAGGCGCAGGCCGGGGATGCGATGCCGAAACCTCTATTCGAACTTCCATTCGAAGGAAGCGCAGACGGCGTCAACGCCTCCGGCAAGGTCCAGCCTCTGAAGGCTGAGAACCTCAGCTACGCCGATGGTGTCAAGGGCAAGGCGGTACTCATCGCCCCGAATTCCCTGCTGGAATATCCGACCGAAGGCAATCTCAACCAGCCAAGTGGGACAGTCACACTCTGGTTCAAACCGAACTGGCGCGCATCCGAGCAGTACAGCGATGACAGATCCAACTGGCACTGCCTTTTCTCCGAGCCGTTCCCGAAAGGCGCGCCCGGCAAGGATTCGCGCCACGGTTCAGGGGCATTGTGGTTCTGGTTCTGGGGCCATCATTACAGGGGAGACATCAGCGACATCAATGACACGTATCTTATCGCCGGGAACCAGGGCCTCGACAAGACAAAATGGGTGCATCTTGCAATGACCTGGGACGTCGACAAGGGCCATTGCATCTATATGAACGGAATTCCCGCCGGCATGCCCGGCGACGGCAATTCCCCGCTCAACGTAAAGAAGGGGGCGAACGACTTCTCCTCCCTCCTGAACAAGTTCGCCTCCTTCTACGTTGGCTCCCAGGAAGGCAATGAGGCAAAGGCCGACGGCCTGATCGACGAGTTCAGGATCTACGGCAAGGCCCTCTCCACCGATGAGATCAAATCGGACATGGGTCTTGTCGTCCCCATGAAACTGAACTATCTGACCGGCTACTGCATGGCCGGAGACACAATCGAGTTCAAGTGGGGCCTTGAGAACATTTCCAACCAGGATGCCGCCGCCGCATGTTCATGGAAGATTGAAGATCCGAAGGGGACGGCAGTGGCCGAAGGCAAGGAGGCGGGCTCAGGACTCAAACCCGGAAAAACCCAGCAGTTCACCTCGAAGTTCAAGGCCGGCGAGAAGGGCGAATATAAGCTCGTCGTGAATACAGGCCGCGGGCCTGCGCAGTTCGCGAGCATCTGGGCGCTCGGAAAGACAAATCCATATCTCAAGGCGGCAGGCTCCAAGCTGGACAAGAGGCTCATCGAGACGATCGACTTTGCAAAAGGAGTCCCTCCGGAACGATTCACCGCCATCGGAGAATGTACGAAAGGCGCCCTGGAAGGCCGCAGCTATTTCGAGGCGGGTTCCAAGAAAAACGACCGTTTCGCGGTAAAGGTGGACCTCCCCGCGGCCGGAGTCCCATATCTCGTCGAATGGGATTATCCGGACGACAAGATGCGCACGATGGAGCTTGTCGGGCAGAGCGCGATGAAGCCCGGCGACGACTACGGTCTTGAGACAGGCGTATTCTGCGGCGACGAATATCCTCTTTCGATGAAGACTCTGACCCACCGATCGATACTCTGGGCGAGGACAAAGGACAACGCGTTCATCTTCATGACGGCGCGCGCCGGGGCTCCGGCCGCAGTTTCAGAGCTGCGCATATATTCCATAGAGGGCGGACTGCCTGATGCAGGCGTAAAGGAACCGGCCCCGGTCGACGGCTGGACACGCACTGTCGGAATGCATTTCGAGGATCCATCCGTAGGATTCGACTTCGGTATAGTGCAGCAACTGATGCCCGAATACGAGGAGACCCTCGACAGGATGATCGCCTACA
>CAZDNQ010000206.1:0-7958 GCA_964506605.1 uncultured Victivallis sp.
CATCTCAAAGACAAGGGGAGCTTCCCTTCTGAAGCTCCCCTTGTCTTTGAGATGCGGAAACCGAGGGTCTCGAAGAGATTGTTGACCTGCTCCCTCTCGGTGATGTCGAAGACTTCTTCCGTATAGAGGGATATATCGACCACGCCGACGATCTTCATCTTTGAGTCCACGACCGGAAACGCCAGCAGCTTGTACATCGCGAAGTATTCGCAGGCGTCCATCACGGTGAAGCTGTCAGGAATGGATATGACCTTGCTGATCATTATGGAGCTGATCTTCGTATCCAGAGGGGCGGTGAGAAGTTTCCTGGTCGGTAGGACACCGACCAGCTTGCCTTCATTGTCGACCGCGTAGAAATATATTATCTTTTCGCCGAGAATGCTGCCGCGCACGGATTCCAGCGCCTCCCGGATAGTCAGATCCTGGGATAGCACCGCAAAATCCTTGCGTGCATGGAAAATTACAGGATCGTTTATGTCATAGTCCATCTTCAAAATTCCTTTTGCTGAATTTAGTTACGGCTGGAAGTTAAATCAAGGGAACTGGAGAATACTTTGTCCATTTTAACTCATATTTCATTCTCTCATCTCTTTCAAAATCGGGATTAGGGATAATCGAAATCAGGGGCGCGGGCATCTTTCCCGGCGTCTTTGTACCATGGAGAATCCTCCTGGATTGATCTTCGGCCATGATTGCTTTTCTACAGGCCCGGCGATGGCGCTTTACTGGATGGCGCATTTCCAGAGGTAATTCAAACCATCATACCTTGCAATATTAAAGTCCGTCTTCAATATTACATCGGATTGCTGACTGCTCGGAGCCTGCCCGAAAAAGCAGTCTCAAAATAGATTTTGCATGGAAAGTAGCACAGACATTCTTGTCTGTGGACTTGAATTTCATTTTCAATCGTTGACAGGGATGCCAATCTCATGAATTTCAAAAGAATACTGATTACCGGCGGTGCAGGATTTGTCGGATCAAATATCGCTGTCGCCCTGAAACAGCACCTGTCTGGTACGGAAGTGGTAGTTTTGGACAACCTTTACCGGAAAGGATCCTCTCTCAACCTTCCAAGGCTTGAGAAAAACGGTGTCAAATTTATAAAAGGCGATGTGCGAAATCCGCAGGATATCGCTTCCGCAGGAAAAATCGACTTCCTGGTTGAGTGCTCGGCCGAACCTTCCGTACTTGCCGGGAAAGATGGAGACACCGATTACCTTGTCCAGACCAACCTCTATGGAGCAATCAATTGCGCCGAATTCTGCAGGAAGAACAATGCCGGGATGATTTTCCTGTCCACAAGCAGGGTATATCCGATAGATCCACTGGTAAACTGCAAGCTGGATGAAACATCTACCAGGTTTGAACTTTCCGACAGACAAAAGGTCGCGGGACTGTCCTCAAGAGGGGTTTCAGAGGAATTTCCGATGGATGGAGCTAGATCTCTCTATGGCGCAACTAAATATGCTTCTGAAGTAATGCTTGAAGAGTACCGGCAGACTTTTTCATTGCCAATAGTCATCAACCGCTGCGGAGTCATAGCAGGTCCGTGGCAGTTTGGAAAGGTTGACCAGGGAATAGCCGTCTTCTGGCTCGCATCCCATATGTTTGGCAAGTCCTTGAAATATATAGGATTCGGCGGATCAGGAAAACAGGTCCGTGACATGATGCACATAGATGATCTTGTTAAACTCGTCCTTCTGCAGCTTTCAGATCCTGCGAAGTTCGCAATAGGAGTCTGGAACGCAGGAGGCGGAAGAGATATAAGTGTTTCTCTCATGGAATTGACCGAGATCTGCAAAAAGATTACCGGAAAAAAGGTTGAAATCGGCTCAGATCCGCAGACAAGATATGCCGATATCCCAGTTTATATCAGCGATACCCGTAAATTGAACACGTTCTGCAGTTGGAAGCCGGCAAAGCCTGTCGAAATAATAATCGAAGATATTTATAAGTGGCTGATGGACAATCAGGAAGCTAGGCAAATCCTTGGATGATAGGATGAATGGATGACTGGGTTTGGAAAGGATTGAAATATGAAAATATTTGAAAAGTATTTATTGAATATTGCATGTTCCATATTGTTCTTATCTTCTTCATATGCAACCATCCAGTCATCCAGCCATCCAACCATCCCGAGGTGCAAATTCTCATGAAATTTTCCGTAGTGATCCCTGCACACAATGAGGAAGGTGTAATAAAGGACACTCTGGACAAGCTTGTCCAGAAACTAAATGAGGCAAATTTCGATTTCGAAATTGTAGTTGTCGCAGATCATTGCAGTGACGGTACCGAGAAGATATTGGAGGAATTCTCTGCCAAGGACAATAGGATCAGGTGGATAAGGAACAAGGAGAAGCCTGGATTCGGAATGGCTGTAAGGGCGGGATTGGACGAGTTTAAGGGTGATGCAGTTGCGATATATATGGCCGACGCAAGCGACAGCCCGGATGACCTCTGCATGTATTTCAGGAAGATAGGGGAGGGGGCGGAATGCGTATTCGGTTCGAGATTCATAACAGGTTCACGTGTAGTGGATTACCCAAAGCACAAGTATTTATTGAACCGGTTTGTCAACTGGCTTATCCGTATCATGTTCAGACATGGGCTTAATGACACTACAAATGCCTTCAAATGTTATCGGCGAGAGGTTATTGATGGTTGCAAACCTTTGTTGTCTCCTCATTTCAACTTGACCGTGGAACTCCCGCTGAAATCATTCATCAGAGGTTATAAATTCGAGATCATACCAATCAGTTGGGAGAACAGGAAGGCAGGCGTTTCCAAGCTTAAATTGAAGGAAATGGGCTCAAGATATTTCTTCATCATCCTATATTGCTTCCTCGAAAAATACATGGTAGGCAAAGACTACCATAAATAGAGAATTTTCATAATGTAACACAGGCATCTTGCCTGTGATGGATTTTCTTATTTGTGTTGATTTTTCAGGTAATCTGATAAGATGGGAATTCTTTCCAGAATTCCAGTATTCCCTCTTGACAATCAATGGCTTATATGATATCGTTTCTACAGGTAACGTTACTTGAGGACATGCATAAGTGACGGGGCGAAGCACGGTAAGACCGAAGCGGTGAGATGGCGACTGGGCGAACCGGCGAAGAGTTTTGACAACTAATCCACACTAATCCTTCACTAATGGGAATTATAAACATGAAAATTTGCTGGGATATTGATTTTGAAGCAAAAGCAATCTCCCAGCAATCTCTTGTTAGTGGTAGATAAGTGGAGATTAGTGGTTTAAAAATCTCAATTAGTTAGATAATATTTTCGAGTAATTCGTGTGTTTAGTGGTTAATGCGTTTCTGAATCTTTCTACAAATGCCTGCAATAGAAAAAAACGAACTCCTCGAGCTTGAGATCCTCAAGCACGTCGAGACTTCCCCGCGCCTGAACAACCGCATGGCCGCCTCAAAGCTTGGTTGCAGCGTAAAACTTGCACATGTGCTGCTTGCGAAAATGGTTGACCGCGGACTTCTGCATGTCAAGAAACACCACTCCAGACGCTGGGACTACTTTCTAACTCCCACTGGAATTGCCGAAAAAGCCAGGATCACCTATGAATTCATCGATTTCTCTATGCAGTTCTACCATGAGGCAAGACGAGAAAGTTCCAGAGTCTGCAGGGATGTATCTCAACTGGGCAAGAAAACCGTTGCGTTCCTAGGTGACAGCGAATTAGCTGAAATTGCCTATCTCGGTGTAAAGGAGTGGAATCTTGAGCTGAAGGAAGTCTTTGGAGAAGAGAAAAAGGAATTTCTCGGTCTCCAGGTCCAGCCTTTTGAAGCAGTTCCAGCATCTAGTTCCGACGCCATCATTGTGTGCCTATATGACAAGACCCTCCCTATGCGTGCGGATTACCTGCCGGACGGCATGACAAGAAATGACAAGATGATCTGGGTATTTTCTGAAAAATATTACGACCAGCAGGGAATTAAGAGAAAAGAAGACAGTAATCAGAGGTCAGTTATCAGCAGTCAGTGAGAATTGTACTAGGTTGCTGATTGCCTATTACTGATAACGAATTGCTTATTACAGAAATTGCAACTGACAACTATCGACTAACGACTGGCAAGGAAACATGAAAAAAGCACTTATAACAGGCATTACAGGTCAGGATGGGTCCTATCTTACGGAATTCCTTCTTGACAAAGGGTATGAAGTTTACGGAATAATAAGGAGATCTTCCTCCTTTAATACCGAGAGGATAGATCATTTATACAAGGATCCGCACGAAAAACCTAATCTGAAGCTCCTGTACGGAGACTTGAATGATTCCAGCAGTCTGGCGGAGATACTCCATTCTGTTAAACCCGATGAAATCTACAACCTTGGCGCCCAGAGCCATGTACGTGTATCATTTGATATTCCTGAATATACCGGTGAAATCACCGGAATGGGGACGCTTAGGATTCTCGAGGCGATACGCAGGACAGGTTGCAAGGCCCGTTTCTATCAGGCAAGCAGCAGTGAGATGTTTGGCAAGGTAGCTGAAACTCCGCAGACGGAAAAGACACCTTTTTACCCGAGAAGTCCGTATGGAGCTGCCAAAGTATTCTCTTATTGGCTTACAGTGAATTATCGTGAGAGCTACAATATCTTTGCCTGCAATGGAATACTCTTCAACCACGAATCCCCAAGGAGAGGTGAAACCTTTGTCACAAGGAAGATCACGCGTGCGGCAACCCGTATCAAACTTGGACTGCAGGACAAGCTTTATCTTGGTAATCTCGATGCGAAACGCGACTGGGGTTATGCCGGTGCCTTTGTCGAGGCGATGTGGCTGATGCTGCCGGCAGACAAGCCTGATGATTACGTAATCGCCACGGGAGAAACTCATTCAATTAAGGAATTCCTGGATGAGACCTTCAATCTTCTGGACATCGACTGGAAGAAACATGTGAAGATAGATTCCAGATATTTCAGGCCGACTGAAGTGGAACTCCTTCTTGGAGACTACTCAAAAGCCAGGAAAAAACTCAAGTGGAAGCCCAAGGTCAGCTTCAAGCAGCTTGTCAAGATGATGGTCGACTCCGATCTGGAACTGGCTAAGAAGGAAAAAGTCCTAAAAGATTTAACCACTAACGTGTCCTCCGTAGCCATAGAAAAGGCGTAGGAGGATCGAGACTAATCTTTCACTAATGGGGATTAAACACATAAAATTTGACGGGATATTGGCTTTGTGCCAAAGACAATCTCACGGCAAGGCATTGTTAGTGATAGATAAGTGAAGATTAGCTTGCCGCGCCATAGTTAGTTTTGGGAAAAGAAGGCGGGTGGCTTAAAGTAATTTCGTGTAATTCGTATGTTTTTTGATAAAATAGTCGTCATTCTTAAGTCTGTGAAAGTCTGTGGCTAAAAATATTATGATTATCAATAAAAATTCCAAAATCTACATCGCTGGCCATACCGGAATGGTCGGTTCGGCAATTTACAGGAAGTTGAAATCAAAAGGATGCAAGAAGCTTGTAATCCGAACGAGTAAACAGCTTGATCTGCGGGATTCGCAGAAAGTGGCCAGATTCTTCCGAAAGGAAAGGCCTGAATACGTGTTCTTCTGCGCCGGAAGGGTAGGGGGCATCAAAACGAATAGTGAACATCCTGCTGAATTCCTTTATGATAATCTGATGATGGCCGCGAATGTAATTCATCAGGCATATCTGAATAAGGTTAAGAAGCTGTGCTTCCTTGGAAGCTCCTGTATTTATCCGCGCGAATGTCCGCAGCCGATCAAGGAGGAGTATCTCCTGACAGGTCCTCTTGAGCCTACAAATGAAGGATATGCAATTGCGAAGCTCGCAGGCTATAAGCTAGCCTATTATTATGCAAAACAGTATGGAATGAACACGATTTCGCTAATGCCCTGCAACTTATATGGCAAGAACGACCATTTCGACCTCGAAAAAGCCCATGTCCTGTCATCACTGGTCAAGCGGTTCGTTAATGTTGTCAGGGAAGGGAAAGAAGATATCAAGCTCTGGGGTACTGGCAAGGCAAAGCGTGAATTCATGAATGTGGATGACTTTGCCAGGGCGACCGTCATGCTAATGCAGAAGAGGACGGATCCTGAAATAATCAATGTCGGTACTGCCGAGGAAGTTACAATCAAGGAATTAGCCATTAAGATTGCCAGAGCCACAGGGTTCAAAGGCAGGATTATCTGGGACAGTACCATGCCCGACGGCATGCCCCGGAAATGCATGAATATTTCGAAACTCAAAAGACTCGGGTTCAGACCACGAATCTCCCTTGATGCCGGAATCAGCCAAATGATAAGCGAATACAGATTAAATAGTCGTCATTCTTGAGTCTGTGCAAGTCTGTGGCTGAAAATTAAAATCGAATATGAAAGAATACAATCTTACAATTGAAGCGGGCAAGTTCCGCACCCAGTATTTCCGGGATCTCTGGACATACCGTGAACTTTTCCTGTTCCTTGCATGGCGGGACATACTTGTGCGCTACAAACAGACGGTAATTGGCATATCCTGGAGCGTCATACGTCCACTTCTGACAATGATTGTGTTCACCATGGTCTTTGGTAAGCTTGCGAAGATGCCTTCTGAAGGAGTTCCATATGCGATACTTGTCTACGCTGCATTGCTGCCATGGCAGTTTTTCAGCAACACTATATCAGAAGGTGGAAATTCACTGATAGGCAATTCAAATATAATATCAAAGGTATATTTTCCAAGAATAATAATTCCAAGCACCTGCATGGTGGTAAGTCTAGTTGATTTTTCAATTTCTATGGTAATTCTTGCAATTCTCATGATCTGGTATCATTTCATGCCGGGATGGCAAACAGTGTTTCTTCCAGTGTTTTTGGGATTTGGAGCAATCGCCGCGCTTGGAATAACCTACTGGCTTTCAGCCCTTAATGTCAAATTCAGGGATTTCCGGCATGTGATTCCGTTCATCATACAGTTTGGACTATATGTTTCTCCTGTAGGGTTCAGCAGTTCCGTAATACCTGAGAAATGGAGACTTCTATATGCTGTTAATCCAATGGTTGGGGTTATTGACGGTTTCCGCTGGGCAATGCTAGGAGGAGGCAATATTATTGATCTGAATGTTTTGTTTATATCCTTTTTAGTGGCAGTAATATTCTTTCTTTCAGGTTTCTACTTTTTCCGGCGTACTGAGAGTGAATTCGCTGATGTGATTTAGCAAACCTATATTTAAATCAAGTTTAGATACAAATGCAAGAAGAATAGAGAAGGGCAATCAGGGCACTAAAGTCTTGAATTTACTTAAATAAAAGGATTTTATGATACCATTAATGAGAAATACCTTTCTTCATGAAAAGGAAACTAAAAAAGCACTTTCAAAGTTCATATTAAAGGCAGAAAAACTGAGCATGGGGGAAAAGTGCGCTGAATTTGAATGCTATTTTGCAAAAGTACAGGATACTGTACATGCGGTTCTATTTAATAGCGGGGCAAGTGCAAATCTTGCAATTCTGCAATCCCTGAAGAATCTTGGAAGATTAAAGAGCGGTGATAAAATTGGTTTTTCGGCGCTTACCTGGTCGACAAATGTGATGCCTATCATACAACTGGGTTTTGAGCCCATTCCAATTGACTGTGATATCCATACGTTGAATGTGATGTCTGGTACTCTTAAGTCAAGACTGAAAGAAACCAGGCTTAAAGCCTTGTTTATTACAAATGCTCTTGGATTTTCAGGAGATCTGGACAAAATAAAAGATCTTTGCAAAAAAGAACGGATTATTCTCATTGAAGACAACTGCGAGGCCCTGGGTACTGAACTTAAAGGAGGGAAATGTGGGAATTATGGAATTGCATCCAGCTTTTCATTCTTTGTTGCACATCACATGTCGACAATAGAAGGTGGGATGGTTTGCACGGGGGATGATGAATTGGCTGAAATGGTGAAAATTGTCCGCGCAAACGGCTGGGACAGGAATTTAAATCATG
>CAZDNQ010000207.1:0-7955 GCA_964506605.1 uncultured Victivallis sp.
TTCCTGCCTCCTCTCCGCAATAATTCCCATATTTAGGCGGCCATTCATCGCCCCAGGGAAATTTACGATTGTCACCGCACTGGCAGAACGTCGTCCATTCATCCTCGGATGGCAGGCGGTAGCTGTATCCACCGGGGAGATGGCTGGCTTTACGTTCGCGTTCAGTGAGCCACTTCGCATATTCGAGGTAATCATCATAGTTCACATAGACCACTGGCTGACGGTCCCCATTCAAGGAATGACCTTTATAGTCTTTGCTGTCGTGCTCAGGTCTGAACTTCCGGTATTCGCCATTGGTCACTTCGTATTTTCCCACCCAGCAGCCCAGCGCCTTTATCCATACGAATTCCATGCCGAGATCCGGGATTTTCCAGTCTTTGCCGGATTCCGGCCCCGTCATCACGTCAACTCTCGGAACAGCCCTGACAGCTTTACTGTCTGTATCAGCCTTGTCGCCTGTTTTCACGGCTACATCCTGTTCCGAATTAACACTCTCAATTAACTTTGAATTCCTATTTGCAGATGACAGGGCTTTTATGACCAATACACCGGCTATTCCCAGGGCAGGAATTAATGACAGCAGGACCACGACTTTGATTTTATTTCTTCCGACACCTCTTATTTTCGGTTTCTCATCCCTGGCAGGCAGGGGATCCGGTTCCCTTATCTGAATTACAGGCGGTTCTTGCACAGGCACATCGTTGCTTTTGGATTGCACCTTGCTTTCAACCTGCGCAGATGGCACTGGTTTAGAAACCGGGACCTGAATGATCTGGGAAGGCAACTTATTTGGATTCGGGACAAGTACGTCTCCACGGCAGCTGGGACATTTAATAATGGAACCTACGTTTTTCCCCGAGGTCGAGATCTTATTCTTGCACTTATCGCATTGGAAATCGATAGGCATTGGCATACCCCCTTGAATTTTCCTGCTTGCTTGAGGCCTGACCAGCAGCTGGAACATCGGCAGAAAAAAAGAGGGCGACATTCCAAATTGCCGCCCACTGAAGGCACTGACATGCCTGAGAAAGCCAACAAGTCGGAATGCGCCCAGAATGGCGCGATTCCGATGCCGTTGCTTCCTCTTGTCAAAAGTGTCAGTTTTTCAGTGAGTAGCGAACACCGTAGTCACGGTCAAGATTTTATTTATTCAAATTCTATCTGTTTCTTCTTCCTTTCAAATTTTCAATTCGAACGCAAAAAAACCAACAACTGCTGGCGCATTAAAATAGTATTGTGGACGGGGCAATTCAATATGATTTCCAGGAATCTTCGGCCTTTCAAAATGGCATTGCCGGCCTCTGACAGCTAAAAATAATCAGCCCCGAAGGGCTGATTTGCTTTTGCCTAGCACTCCCTCCATTTCCTGTACTTGCGGATCTCTGGGGCGATCAGCTTCAGGCATATGTAGATCACCACGAGATTGATGAACATTCCGATGAACGGGATGCAACTGAGCGGCCAAACTGAGAATATTACGGCAACCGCCGCCACTATTACGCAATAGGCCGGAAGTTCCATGTATTTCCCGCGATACCAGTCAAATATCATCTGGACCGTCGTCTCCAGGTCGTCCAGGAATTCCAGGACTATTCTCAGGACAGTAATCAATGCATGCGACATTTTTTCTCCTTTCTCTTCTTATGTAAAACATAAAAGTCCGGGGGCGTAAATGCCCCCGGATTGTTGAACTCAGCTTATGCCGCGATGCAGCCCTTCTCGCCGGACTCCTTCACGAACTCGACCTCGTCATCGGAGTTGATGACGCTATCCATGTCGGTGACCTCGTCGCCGTTGACCAGCACGCTGCAGTTCTCCCTGGGGATGTTCAGCGTCTGCCCATAGCTGCGCTTCGCCTCGTTGATAGTCTTGCCTTCGATGTCCTCGAGCGCGATTTCGTTCACTCCGCAAATCAGCTTTGCCATTGTCGTCTCTCCTTCTTTTGGTTTTCCGCCACCGTCTTGATGGCGGCATTTGTACTCTTTCATCTCAGAAGATAAGTCCGCGCCTTGCGGACATCTTCCTTTTCGATTTCTCCTTCCTCTCATGCATGATGCTCGCCTTCAGGGCCATCATGTAGCACTTGTCGGCGGTGAGGCTGTACGTCTTCCTCGTACCTTTGAGCCTGAATCCGACCAGGCCGGCAGGCTCCAGCGTAATGATTACATTCCTGCTGGCGCCTCTTTCAAATATCAGGCTGTCCGTCTCCCTGGTCCATTTCCTCCTTACTTTTGTCATGCTTATTGCTCCCTTACGTCTTGCGCTTCACCGCCCTTGCCGTGTTCGCACCTATGTCGAAATACACTTCCGTATAGGCAGGAACACCTCCGGCTGCAATACTGTGATAAGCATTCATCATCAGGGTTGCCGCTGTGAAGTTCGTAAATATCAGCTGCGGACTTTCAGGGATCTCCTCGTTGCATCCTATCTCATCCGGACGCCTGTCACGGGGAAATTCTATTTCCGGATGATGCCTTGTTATTGGCGGCGTGATCACACGCCCCTTCTGCTTGACGAATATCTGGACGTTACCATCCGTATAGTCGTTGCCGCCTGAGATCAGCACGGCATCCCTGAACCTGAGCATGTGTTCCTGGACAAGCTTCCGTGTGGCATGGTTGTCCACGCATAGCATCACGGTATCGCCTGAAACTATCAGCTTGGCGATATTTGCGGGTGTGACGTAGCCTGCAACAGCTTTCACATCCAACTCCTTGAACAGCCGTGACAGCCTCCTGGACCAGGCATCCGCCTTGTGTTGGCCGACCTCGTCATGTGCGACCTTCTGCCTTTCTGCGTTCTTGGACTCGTACCTGTCGCCGTCCACGAGCAGGATCTGCCTGCATCCTTTGCCGTGCGCCAGATATCTCGCCATCGGCTCCGCCAGCGCGCCGCCGATTCCGCCAAGACCGATAATTATCAGCTTCGACATTTTCGCTCCTTTTCACGTTTGATGTTCCTTTCCAGTCTTCCACGTAGCGTCTTGAGCATGTCTGCGGCCTTCTCATGCTCTATCGAAAAATGCTCAAGCATGGCCAACTGCTTCCTGCAAGACATCCGGTTCCATGCCCAGTGTGCGGCATGCCTGTGCTCGAAGCACCTGTGTGCACCGCTGTTCATGTACCTGAACACCCGTTCCCTCGCCATAGGCGTATCCTCCAGCTCCTTCAGCAGGAACTCCGGCAGATTGCAAAACTTCCTGTAGTCCAGCCTGTGCATGTTCAGAACTCCTCCGACTGCGCCAGTTCCAGCACCTCATCTCTATCAACCTTCTCTCCGCAGTGGACGCAGATCGGGTCGATCACGTCCAGCATGGATTCCGGAATTCTTCCTAGGCAGTTGGGACAGACAACATCATCTCCGGCATCTTCCTCCCAGGATCGCCTATCAATGATTTCATCACCACTTCCTGGAAAATCCAGCAGTACATCCCTCTCGTTAAACGGAAACCTCTGCTTTGCTGCCGGCCTGACATTCTTCATCCAGGGATGCTTCCTGTCCTTGTTCTCCGCATGTCCAGGCATGTCCGCTATGATGTCCTGCGGCCTGCACTCGAACATCCTGCCGTTTATGTATACTGCGCTCGCGATCTCCGGGAATGGCAGGCTTATCCTGCCCAAAACGATGTGCAGTCCGTCGAAGTTGACGACGTCGCTGTCATCGGTTCCTGAGAAGAACGCACCCATGTTGCAGTGCGAGTGTATCGTGCCGACAGGCGTGACCTTGTCCACGCATTTGTATTTGAGATGATCTGGCTCCACGGTCTGCCTGGGCACGCTTACGTCCCAGGCACCATCCTCATGAGTGATAAGCACGATGGCCTCGCCCTGGTATTTCATGTAGACCGCACGGAAGAAATCCAATGTGCTTTCGATAAGTGACCATGGCAGCTTCTGCGCCGTCCATTGCACGGATTCCCTGACCTCGGGATATTCCGGAAGTTCAGGTACCTTCACCGTGCATTCGTATAAAGGCGTCCTCTTTTTAAGATAGAATCCGTCCTTCCCGACTATATAGGCCGGGGCATTAGGCGTTGCGCCTCCTGCGTTGACTACTGGTATTGGCATTTGCTGATCCTTTCCTTTTGGGTTTTATTTTGTCGGGGCAGCTCTTTATCACAGATGCAATGAACTCGAATCCTTCCTGCTCAACCTCCTGGTTGATGCAGCCACGCTCATCCCTGAGATGAATTGCAAGCCTGGCCGCTACCGCCTCCTCAAAGTTGCCTCGAAATTCCTTGAGACATGCGGTATCCCTCTCAAAGAACCTCCTGAACGCGCTGTCCAGCGTAAGCGTGGTGCTTTTTATCCTCTCCAAAGCTTTCCTGATCCTTTCCATGGTTCATCCCTCCAGAAGATCTGTGGCGATCTCGCTGAGCTTCGCCAGAGGTTTCCAGGAGATCTTGGAAGGATCAAACGATTGCTCCGAGGACATGCGCTCCCACGCTGCAAGCGGATCATCGTCCTTGAACACATCGGGCAGCGCCCTCTGGAAATTATTGTCCAGATCGGAATTGAACTTCGACTCCCAGAAGAAGTTCTCAGTCCTTGCGATCTTGTCCGAAAGCCTGCCGTCCAGATTGAACTTCAGGTCGTCGCCTATGCACACAAGACCGTCCTGGTGGATGTTCTTGAGAGGAAGCTTGCACAGCGTATCGGAAGTTTCATTGACCATTGCACCTGAGCAGTAGACATAGAGGTTCTCCATCGCAGAGTTGAAATACTCGTGCATGAAATACACATTCGGCAATGACAGCGAATATTCATGAACCGAATCAGTGTCCACTCGCACATCTATCTTCTTCACGGCTGGATGCTGGTGCGTCAGATAGATTTTCCTCTCGTTCCTTGCCGCATAGAAGACCACTCGCTCCGGCAGCACCGGCGTCCTGACGCCTGCAGACTTCGCAAGCTCCTCGTAGAAATCGTCTATGCTGACGGCCTTTACCTCCTGCACTGAACGCAGTACGGCGCGGCCTCCTGTTATCAGAATCTCGTCCATGGTAAGTTCCTTTCTTGTTTGGGAATGAAGATGGCTTGCATTCAGCTGGTGGTGGATCCAGGAAATCCCATTCCTGGATCCTGAACCAGCAGAACCTTCAACAGGAAAATCCTGTTTATCCGGCGACGGCGTTGCACCGCCCGGTGTTTTCCAGTACTTCATGGGAAGCAAAGGAAAGCACAATACCAAGCCATTGGGGACAAAGGCCCCTTTTTAATTCTGGATTTAAGCATCTTGCATACGTCTGGATGGTCCGCCGGGCAGAGTGTCCGCGTCGCTGTGAGTAGCACAGCGTCGCGGTAAGCGATGCCGGGCGGACCAGGAAGACCCTTGATCAGGCATAACCTGACTTGAACGCTACGGCGTTGCGCCGCAGTTTGCGCCTACCATGGAATATCCGAAGACACTCAATGAATAGACGGCATGTTGCCAAGATACTATTTTATTAAGCTGCAATCTTCATCGTCTGCATTTCCAATGACCGGACTTCAAGGAGTCTTTCAATCTCCCTGATGTCCTGCTTGAACCTCAGCGCCGCTTCGGGACTGACTGACTGGAAATACGCGGCCATTCCCTTTAGGCTCTCAAACTGCTTCTCGTCAAATGGCTGATTGTTGACCAATGCCATCTTGACGTTGTGCAGTCCGGCGCGGATGTTCCGCCTGAGCTTACGGGGCATGTTCACCTTGCGGTTTATCACTACCCCGGTCACAATCTGCCGGCGGCCCCTTCGCATCACACGCGTCTTTTTCCTGTTCAACGCGTATCCGCATTGCTTGATGACGAAGTTCACCTGCGGGATGATCTCATTCAAATCCGGCTTGTCCGAGCTGAAGCAGAGGTCATCTGCGTAACGGGAGTATGTGGCATCATACTTCTTCGCGAGAGCGGCAAGGCGCACATCCATGCCCTTAACTGCGAGGTTCGCAAGCATCGGGCTTGTCGGCGCTCCCTGCGGCAGCACGCCGTTGAGCGTGCATGTCCAGGAAATATTCTTCGCCTGATCCGATGAAAGACCTTCCCTCGTCAGGGCGCTGACAATCTGACCTGCCTTCGTCGTACCGAAGAAGTCCTTGATGTCCACTTTAAGGACAATTTTCCTGCCGACATGCAGTCTGGCATGGGTGGCTGTGGACCTCTTCGTGACAAAGCCGTGGGCATACGAACTTGGCCTTATGCCCCTTGCTGTCAGCCAGCGCAATATGCCTTTCTGCTTCCGCTTCAGCTCAGACTCAGGCTCATGAATGATCCTCATCGTGCCATCACGCTTGGGGATCCTGTGAACTTTGTAATGGCTTAAGTCCATGGCGGCCTCCTTTTATTTGAGATCGAACAAACCTGCCAATCTCCTGTAGCAGAAATCGGCTCTCACCGGTGAATACTTCTTCGCCGTCTCCGTGAAGCTGTTGTAGAGGCTCCACTTCGTCGGCTCCTTGAATTCCTCGTGTCTTGGTTCTTTGAATTCATCCAGCACCTCAATGATGTCACAGGATGGAATTGCCTTGATTTCGGCTGCCATCACAGTGATCACTCTGGCCTGATCTATTGTCACCGACTCGATCTTCATGCCGTCAATACGCTCCTCAAGCCGCATATATTGAAAAGCCAGCCTGTCAAACGCCTGCGGAATCAGTTCCTCGATCTCGATTCCACTGGTGTGTTTGCGGTGGATGGTTATCTCTCCGGAAAACGCGAGGTTGTCGCAACAAAACACACTCATTCCGGCAGCAAGGCCGAACGCGATCTGCTTGTCGTTACTGTTACGGATTCCAAGCGCACGCGTGAATTCCGGCTTGTCGATCTTATCCTCCGGGCTGAACCTCAGCACGCCGAACATCTTCGTGCCAGACGGATTGAGTCCGTATTCTTCCTTCACGATCTCATAGCCCCTGTGCCTGGCCTCATGCACTACCATCTCCGCAATCTCGCAGTGTGGTACTGGTTTCCATGACGCCGTGGGCTCAGGCGTCAGCACGTTCCTCAAACCTTCGCGGTCGACTTTCGTCGCACCGCAGTGTAACATCAAGTTGCTCATGTCTCCATTCCTCCTATATATCCCTGTTATTTCTTTCAAACCATTGCCGGTGATCAGGAACTTCGGCTGAGGTTCCCATGTGCTGGCAGTAATGCCAGCATTTGCGATCACCGGCACCGATTCAGGTTCCCTGACTTCGTATTTCACGCTAGGCCGCCTTCCCGAAGGAATACACCTTGCTTTTGCACCTGTGCCATTCCCTGCACGAGCCCTGAAACGAACAATCATCGCAGTAGAAGCTGGTCATATTCGGCATGAAGACCTCGGCTTTCACCGCCTTCTCCATGACGCAGATCATCTGGACAAGCCTGCTGAAATCATCTGCAGTCCTCTCGGTACAATGCTGTTCATAGCTGGGAGTCTTGGCTTTTGTCACGACATCGAACCTGAACTTGGGATTCAGATTTTGTTTTATCGTGTAGGCAAACGTGAAGCAGGTAGCCTGCAAATCTTTTACCGCCTTGTCTGCCGGCCACCTGCGGGCCGCGCTCTTCCAGTCCAGGATGACGACTCCATCCCTGGGATTCTTAACCACGCAGTCGATCTCGCCGATGATCGGCTTCTCAGAGGCAAGCGTGCCGTCCTCTGCAATTACTGGCACGCAGAACGGCATACTCACCTCTATCACTTCCTCGTCGACAGGCCAGCTCTCCAGTAGGCATATCGCCATCTTGCGCCCGGTGGCATCAAGCACATCCTTCTGGGATTCGCTCTCGTACCTGACGTTTTCCGCCGCCTTTGATTCAACCTTCCAGTACTCGCTGAAAAGCTCTTCGGTCTCAGCTACGGTGACTGCAATGCCGGCCTTCCGTTGTCTCGCGATCCATTCCGCGACCGCATGGAACGCCTTCCCGAACACCAGGTTCACCGATGTGAATTCATGCTCCGCCTTGAAGACGTGCTGGAAGGCGTAGCGCAG
>CAZDNQ010000208.1:0-1264 GCA_964506605.1 uncultured Victivallis sp.
GGTTGTAGACCTTGCCGTCCTGGAACTGCACAAGCACGAGAACCTCGTCCTTCCTGGCGGTATTCGTCCTCATCCCCTCCATCTTCATGTTCACAAGATCGACCTCGTTGACGTTGAACTGCATCCTTATCGGATCAAGCTTCACGACATTTGCAAGCTTCTTGCTGCCGGGCCCCACAAGGTTGCCCTCGCTGTATGTGTAGAAGCCGACCCTGCCGTCGAACGGCGCGCTTATCGAGGTATAGCTAAGTTCCAACTTTGCAAGTGCAAGAGCCGCCTCTGCCTGCATGACCGCCGCCTTCGCCTCCATGAACGCCGCATTTGCGTCGTCGAAATTCTTCTTGGCGACGGCGTCGCTCTCGAGGAGCTTCTTCTGCCGGTTATAGGTCGTCTCGGCATTCCCGTACGTCGCCTGCACCTTCATCAGGGCCGCTTCCGCTGACTCGACATTGGCCTTGTACTGCTCCTGCTCGATTTCAAAGAGCGGCTGATCCTTCTTGACGATACTCCCCTCCTTGAACGAAATCTTCCTAAGGAACCCCTGGACGCGCGCCACAAGGTCGACCTCGTCATAAGCCTTCGCCTGCCCTATCATCTCCAGCGCGGACACAACGCTGCCTTTCGCAACCCTCACCACCGTCACCGCAGGCGGCTGCGGAGCAGCCTTCTCCTTCTCCCCGCATCCGGCCGCCAGCATGGCCGCCGCAAATATCAGAAAAATCTTTCTCATTAATAAATCCCTCTTTTCAAATTTTTATCTTTTCCCCTTCAATTCACCAAGTCTCCAAATCTCTATATCTCCAAATCACCAAATAATAATGTCATCCCCATCTGACCGGCTGTCCGGTGGACGAAACCACCATGTGCCACAGCTGCCCTGCCGGATCCACCTGCTGGCGGCGGCTTGTGGCAAGAGGGATCGGCAGGTGCGTAAATCCGCTGTTCCAAAGCCCGACGACCATGTCCGTCTTCCCCGCCATCGCCGCATGCACGGCATTCCTGGAATACTGGTCGCAGAGGAAAATGTCCTCCGAGTCCGACGGGACACTCCTTATAATATAGCTCGGATCGATATACTTGAGGTTGACGGTGATCTTCTGCTCCTTGAAATATGCGGCTATCCTGTCCTTGAGGTAAAGACCTATGTCGCTGTGCAGGACATTTCCCGATGCGTCCTTCCCGGCCTGGCTTGATATCAGGTTCTGGCCCGCCCCTTCGGCGACGATGATGATACTATGCAGCTTGCCCCTGCTTATCCCCTGTT
>CAZDNQ010000208.1:1274-7854 GCA_964506605.1 uncultured Victivallis sp.
CCCTTCGGCGACAGCGATGACCGCATGTTTGCGCCTGAGTATCCTCTTCTTCAACGCCTCCAGGAGCCCCCTCTCGCCGTCAAGCAGCAGTGGGACTTCAGGTATTATCGTGAAATTCACATCCTGGCTTGCGACCGTCGCAGCACCGGCGATGAACCCCGAATCACGCCCCATCAGCTTTACCAGCCCTATTCCGTTCGGATAGCTTTTCGCCTCGGTATGCGCGCATGTGAGCACGTCCCGGGCCTTGTCCACAGCCGTCGTAAACCCGAAAGTGCGCCTTATGTACATGATGTCGTTGTCGATGGTCTTCGGTATGCCGACCACGGCTATCTTAAGCCCCCTCTTCCGTACTTCTTCCACAATAGTATGCGCTCCCCGCTGCGTGCCATCCCCTCCGACGGCGAAAAGGATGTTTATACCTTTCTCCACAAGGAAATCCGTCATCACCGACGCAGGCTGGTTGCCCCTCGAGGAACCCAGGATGGTCCCGCCTTCCTGATGTATGCGGTCCACCATGTCCGGATTCAGCAGCACCGGCTCCTCTCCGCCCGCAGAAGGATTCATGCCGAGATACCCGTATCTGATCCCGTAGACCTTGTCCACGCCATATGTGTGGTGCAGGCTGACAAATACGGAACGTATGACGGTATTGAGTCCCGGACACAGCCCGCCGCAGGTGACGATCGCCGCCTTCGTTTCAGCGGGATTGAAGAATATCTTCTCGCGCGGACCCGCCTTTTCGAAAAGAAGTCCAGTAGCCGCCTTGTTCGTGCCGACTTCATTGTCATAGCATATCTTCGCAGTTTCCGGCGTAAAACCAAAATCAGCGGTGGGCTCGGAAGGATTGCCAAGGATCAAAGGCGATTTGAATCTGCATTCCCCGAGATTGGATATTGTTGTGTCAATCATATTCTCTATATCCTTCAATAGTTTTTTTTCTTCATTTCCCTAATACGTTTGTGTCCTTCAAGATCTTCAGATCATCGCGGAGCGAAGGGATCGCAATCTTCGAAATTTCATCAGCAGGCAGCGAACCTGCGACCCTGCTGGGATCGGCGGAAGCATCCCCTCCGTCATACGGGAGGCTCCTCATGATCTGCTCGATTTCTCCGTCGCCCTGGAAATATTTCACATCATGGGTCAGGGGATAGAGAGTTGTCTTCCCGGTCATTTTCATTTCAATCACAGCATTCGAGTCGAGACACACTCCAAGTGAGTAATATCCTCCGAAAGGCAGATCCGGATTCGCCTTCTGTATCCTGTCAAATGTCCTTATTTCCTCTCCGGCGATCCTGATCGCCTCGACCGCCTCCCTCCCGGTGTATACCTTCGCAACTTTTCCGCCTATCCAAGACTGGTCCGCCGTGTCAAACGGACGGAACTCCAGCTTCCCGTCGATGCCGAAATAGAAAGTCAGGCGCACCTTGTAGCCAGGCCCCTGGACATGCAGTTCGTGCTGGGAATGGCTTACAGGTACCATGAGGTTCCTCCCTGTCCCCGGAATCGGTATCCCGGTATTGAGCCAGTAGGCCGTGATCACTTCGGTGCCGTTGTAGAAGAGCTTTGCGAAGTTCGCAAAATATCTTGCATCCCTCACTTCGATCTTGCAGCCCGAGGCGATCAGCCTGTCTATGAGATCCTGCGGAGTGCCGATCAGGCTTTCACCGATCTTGACGAGGTATTTCGGCTTGTCCTTTTCCACGGGATTGAGGGAAAGCCTGTTCAGGACTTCAGCCATGCGGGCGTTGTCTGCCTGCATCTTTACCCAGTCAGGATCAAAAAACTCGCCTGACTTCAGTCCGAAACCAAGATCCTTGAGAAGTGAATCAGGGGCGGGAACATCCTTCTTCTCCGGCACTGGGATGCCAAGTTCCTCAACCAGGTTCTCCTTCAATTCAGGAACCACGGCCGGTTTTGCGGGCTCCGGATTCTGCTCCTGCCTCTTTTTCGCCTCCATCCCGGCAAGCGCATAGGCAACGCCCATCCCTTTCACTGTAAATCCGGGAAACACATCGAAAGCCGCGAAATCCTTCCTGAAAATGAGCTCCTTGAGCAGTTTTAGCTCTTCCGGACCAAGCCGGCCGCCGGCATTAGGCCCTCTTCCTATCCTGTTCGACAACGCTTCCATGAACTCCTGGTTCTTAGACAGATCCGACATCACCTTTGAAAACTTGATGCAGGCGGCTTTCGCATCCGTCTCCTTCTCCTTTTCCGCCTGCTTCTGCTTGTCGATCTCCTGGAGATGCAGCATTACAATCCGCTTAACTTCGGCAATCGTATATGGATTGCTGACGCATGTGTGCGAGTCGTGTACCAGATATTCCGACAGTGCGCCGTCAAGATGCGAACTCTCGTATGGCACTATACCATCGCTGCTGCCTGGCCCCTTGTCCGCGTCGCGTATTCCGATAATGGAATGATATTTGACATCCTTCCAGATTGGAAGCCTTGAAGTAACCTGCACCGAAACGCTCTTGGGCGAGAGGGCCTGCACGGAAGTCGGGATCACATCCTGGTATTCCGGCGGCATCTCCTTCAGCAGTTCTTTCCTGTTCAGCAGTATTCCAGATGTGGCGTTGACGAATTCAGCAGGCAGGCTGATCGTCCAGGAGAGCAGGCGCGCCCACCAGGCTATCGCAATGTCGCTACCCCTATGAGGGGTCGCTATAAACACCGTCCTTTTTACGTAGGGAAAATGCGTGAAGAACATCTTCTCCTTTATCATCTCCCTCTCTTCAGGGGTGAAATCCGGGCTGTCAAGAGGCACCTTGAAGACTGCTTTGTAGTTCTCGTCGCCGCTATCCTGGATCAGTATCTTCGCCAGGATCCCTCCCATGCTGTGCCCTACAACCATCATGTTGTTGAAGTTTTCGTTCTGGCTTTTCGGATCAAGCCTGTCATGCAGCGCCTTCAGCTTGATCCTCAGGATGTAGCTTGATTCGAATATGGGAAGCCCGGTCGGATAGAAGAAGAACCAGAACTGGCATCTCTCCCTTATCTCCGGGATCCCGACCAGGTCGTTGTACATGTCCAGGAAAGTCCCCGGACTGGAATAGAGCCCGTGCACCAGGAGGACAGGGATCTTGCCGGGATCATACGGTTCAATCATGAAGATATTGCTTTTAGAGATAAGGCTGGCAGGATTCCTCAATCCTGCGAAGCTGAACTGCGACGGATCGTTGTTTGACAGGTACACCGTCAACGGAATGGTGAAATCCGCGTCTATCCTGAAGGGCTGCCCCCCAAGGTCCATCTTTCCTGTCCTCATCGCATTGTAGAACCTCAGATCCGCGCTCCTGACGCCACCCTTGTCTTCAGGCTTGCCCTTGAATTCAAGCACTGCAGTCATAGGAAGAAAGAAGAGCTTCGGATAATTGCTGTCTTCAGGGATGTCCCTCTTTATGTGTTCCCCGAATATCGACGCGCCCAGGCCGTTCGAACGGTATGAATTTTTAAAACCCTCGACCTCGTAGTCGTACGAAGAGTAGATCCTGCTGAAGAACGCCGGATCCATCAGGTTGGAATTGTCGTTCTTGACGGCGATCGTGAACTTCCTGTATCCCAGGTCCAGTACAAGATTCCTGTCCCATGGAGTCTTAGATGTCTGCCAGAGCATCACCCCTCTTGAAACAGAGCTGTTGTAGAGTCCTGCGGCGATCACAAGCTTTGAAGATATGTTGTTGGTCTTGCTGAAAATCCCCTTTGAAAGGCGGTCATAGCAGAACGAGGCGCAGAGGGCGTAATATGCCGCGGACTTCAGCTCATCCCTGTCTTCAAGCCTGAATCCCTGGCAGTATGACAACTCGGCTATGGGTATGACGCTTTCCGGCTCCCCGGTGCTGTCAAACCTGTCGACAAGCTTCGCTATTACGGCTTCCGGATTCTCCAGATATTCCTGGTCGAGGAAGTTGAGACGGAGATATTGGACGGTGTCCGGGCTTATCTTGTCGGATATGAGCCTGCTCTCGTTGAACTTCTGGAACGTGTAGACTGAATCTATGTTCCTGAAGGAATAATTGCTCGCGCATCCCGAACCAAGCGTCAGTACCGCCAGGAATATGGCTGAAAGGACTAAAGACCTGCAGACAATATTTCTCATATGACTTTCTTTCCTCTGGTTATTTCGCATATCTATTGCAACAATATGCAGTTATGAAGGGAATTAGTATATCACAGATAGAGGAATTTACATGTTTCCAAATCAAATTCCTAAACATATTGAATAAAATCAAAAACGGGGTATAATTACACTCCTTTCTACAGGAAAAACCCGGAGAGATGGCCGAGTGGTTGAAGGCGCACGCCTGGAAAGCGTGTAAACAGGTAACTGTTTCGGGGGTTCGAATCCCTCTCTCTCCGCCAATTTAATTAACTGCTTTATTACCAGCAAGATATAAAAGTCATAATAATCTTATTTCATTTTATTATCACTTTTTAAGATTCTGGGCTATATTATCCGTACAAACTTCTGCAGGTGGGTACAGGATGAAAAACATCATGGAATGCAACAAGTGGCTCTGGCAGCCGGACAGCCAGGGACCTATCTATCTGCGTCTTTCCTACAAGGATCTCAATGGAAAGAAAAGGTTCTTCACCCACTCACTGAACACCGACCACTTACCCACTGCAAGGAAGATAAGGGACAGCGAGTTCACACCAATAATCCACAGCATGGACAAGGCGAAAGCACAGCTTGAACTTATCCTAGGTTTATTTCCGCAGCTCGAAAAGCAACTAAAGGAAGGAGTGCATGGAAATTTCCCGAAGGATGAAGGCAAGGACAAGGGGAAATCCTTAAAGGATGTGATCAAGGCATGGAAGACTGCCCTCGCCACCAATGGAGGGAATTATGAAACTGCAGAGGCAACTACAAGTAGGTACTCATCAGTGGTGGACAAATTTGCTGCTTTCGCCGGGAAGGAAAAAAAGATTGCGGCCATAACGTCTCAGGATATAATCAAGTACAGGGATCATAGGCTTGAGGGAGACCTGGCATCGAAGAAGACCTTGGACCTTGAACTTGGTGCTCTTAAGAGGCTGTTCGGATACGCAGTGGAGAAGCATGGGCTGGCAACCAATCCCGCACTTGGCATAACCGTAAAGAGGACAAGGTCTGAAAAGAACCGCGAGACAAGGGTCAAGAAGAGAAGGCCTCCAACCCACGATGAAGCCGACAAGATATGCACCGAATTTCCCAAGCACAGGAAATTCTCCAGTGACGACTTCCAGGATTTCGCCATGGTCGCAAGGTATACAGGTATGCGCGAAAGTGAAATTGCTAACATACACATGGATGATCTGATACTCTTCAATGGAAAGGAATATTCCGACCAGATCCTGAAAAATCCCGGCGGCTTCGGCATCCAGTATACCGGAGACACTCCGAAGAACTCCGTCTTGTGCATCTACGTCAGGGATACAGAATCCCGTGCGACAAAGACTGGACTGGAGAGGATAGTGCCTGTTTCGAATAAGCTCCTTGCTGTAATAGACAGGAGATTCAAAGCGGATGGTAAGAGTCCTCTGTTCCCGTTTGCAGCAAAGGATTCCTGTATAACATTCGGACGGACCTGGCTGAAAAAAGTGAAGACCATAGGAAAAGATCTCACGATGCACGGGTTCAGACACTACGCCGCCAGCGAGATGGAGAACAACGGTACCGGGGTAAACGTGTCATGTGCCGTCCTTGGGCATGCCCCTGAGAGAGTCCATGGCGGTTATTTGCATATAACCATCAAGGCGATGAAGGAATCAGTGGACAAGATTTACTGACTATAATACCATCAAACACCTTTACGGCTTGCTGGAATAGTGATTCAAGGGATCCGGAGATAATTGCCTAGGTGCCGTCAATTCCTCTATGAATAGTTCACGGATATGCTCCGCATCGCAAAGTTTGTTTTGAACAAATGGAATCTCATCACCGAATAGAATTGAAGTGAGACCTTTTGGAGGTTCAGGAATTTTGTTTTCATTTTCTCAGATAAGTAAAAAGAGGATGGTCACATTCCTGACGCACCCCCTTTTTCATCACCTTACGACTTGCTTCCTGTTTTTTGACGCATATAGGAAGGTGTCGATCATGTGCGCGATGTCTCCTCTGACCATACGGTTGAACGTGCGGCCGGGGCTGTCGGCCTCCACCGCCAGATGCGGCACATTGCGCACGGCCTGGGCTATCGCGAAGAGAAGGGAGTCATGGAAGACTGTCTTCTCTTTTGCGCTGGGCTTGCTGGGTGCGGTATGCTTGCGGAGGTAGAGTTCCGTGCCGAATTCGGTGTAAATGTACACTGTAATGTCGAATCCTGTCCATGTGAACTTCACGTCCACAGCAGTTCCATCTCTGAGATGTATATGACCTTTCATTGTGTTTGCTCCTTATAATATCATAATTATTTGGCCTTAAGGTTGTTACTGAAATCAAGACTCCTATCAATATTCTCGATTGCATTGCTCATGTTACGAACATACCACAGCTGGCAATGAAAGCACCATCAAGCTCCTTTCTTTGCTTTTAAATGAGGATCTTTTGCTCTGCCATCGAAGATTTTGCCCGACAGCGCCGGAACGAGGCTCA
>CAZDNQ010000209.1:0-966 GCA_964506605.1 uncultured Victivallis sp.
TGCACATGGTTGGATGTTATCGCGTAGTCCAGCACGTCTATCTTGTAGCGTCCGACGGTCTCCCTGAGAAAATCAAGATACAGGTCACGGTTCCGGGCGAACTTCAAAAGAAACTCGCGCTTGTGGCAGCGGTGGGTTATATGGTAGCATGCATGATCCAGGAATCCCCTTCTGCGTCTTGGCATTGCCCCCTCCTTGTAAATGTCAGTATTTATCAGTAGTAAAAGCTAATTAAGGATGAATATATATGCTTAAAGAGGATTTTAAAGGTAATAAACTGCTTCTAAGGTATATTATTTAAAGTTGTCAAATATGTAATAGGCTAGTATTCAAATGATTGCGTATAATATATATGGTCCGACCCCGTATAGGTTCATTCCGATTGTCAGTTTATCGTATTGAGCCTGCATTATTTTATCGTAGCCCAAAAGCGGTGATTTGGGGCCGGGCAATACTGCCCACCAAAAAAACCATGCTACATAGATAATTAATGCAATTGCAAGGATTCCAGTTAATTTTAAAGTGGGTCGTTTCATGATTTACTGCCCAACGTCCTATGATGACCGGACCGGTGGTTCACCGGTTCGGTCCATCTGCATAGTTAGCATCAATTTTAATGTTTTACTCATTAAAGACGATATAGAGTCAAAGGTCATATTATAAAAAAGGATCTAATAGTATATGTATGATGATGCCCTAGATTTAATTAATGTATTTCCATCATATTCTTTCCATTCAATCACATTGCCCTTGTCATCTTTTTTAAATGAATTGACTATTTCTCCGTTACCATTATAACATGTTATCTCAATCTCATTCCCCTTATCATCATACTTGGTAAATATTCTTTCGTACAGGCCTTTTTCATCATATCGGAGTTGCTCAACCTCATTTCCCTTTTCATCGTATTTGCAAACAGATCTGTTATAATTATAAATAGAGCCATCTGGCAAGATGCCTTTCCAT
>CAZDNQ010000209.1:976-7853 GCA_964506605.1 uncultured Victivallis sp.
TCATGAATCAGCTTTCTTTTTAAATTGTCTTTGTCATCAAAAGATAATTCTTCAATTTCGCGACCATTTTCATCATATTTCCAAGTGCGTCTATCTGAAGAAATATCGCTTGCCTTGAAATTTATCTCCTCAATTTTATTTCCATTATCATCATGCTTCCAGATGGTTCTTGAAATATTTTTGCCATCTTTGATTTTAGTCCATTCAATTAAGTTGCCTTTGATGTCATGTTTGGAAATTAATTTATATTCAATATTACCTTTACCGTCATAGTTTATTAGCTCTATTTCTTTGCCATTATCATCATATTCCCAGGTCGTCTTCCCCAAGCAAGCTCCTTTGGAATTGAATTCAGTCCATTCAATAATATTCCCTTTGTTATCGTGTTTCCAAAATTTATTACCAAGAGAAGTTCCATCCGCATTATATGTGGAAAGTTCAATAACTTTCCCTTTTTCATCGGACTTTCTTATTGTTTTTTTATATAAGCCCCCATTAGCATCATAAATTGCATCTTCAATATTATTGCCCCAGTTATCATATTTATAAATTTCCTTGGATATTACATTATTTTCTCCATCATAGTCAATAACTTCTGTAATGTTGCCTTTCGAATCGAACTTATATGAGACAATATTTATCATTTCCTTAATATCAACAATTCTCTTGCCGTTATCGTCAAAATAACGATATTCTTTCATGGTCCATTCTTTGACTTCACCTTCTAGCCTATAAGCATGCCAGTCAGTTATTTTTATAGATGACTCGTCTCCGGTCGAGGTTTCTTTATATGTGCAGCAAGAGGGTAAATGAAGAGAAAGCAAAGAGCCAGTTAATAGGATTAATGAAAAACAACAAGGTTTCAGATATTTTATGACTTTAAGCATAAAATTATAAATATTCGTTATTGTTATTGCTAACGCTCTAGGCCTAGCCAACCGGCGAAGCCTGGTTGGCTAAGGCCGATAGTTATGGGTTAATGTAGTATTTTTATTCCATCATTTCTATCTTTAAGATGGTATTCTGTATATTCAGATTCCTTTTCAAATATAAGATAGTAAATGGAGATGCTCAGGCATGCCGTGAAAAGTGCAATAAAAAGCACGGTAAGCCAAAATGAAATAACAAAATACATGATAGCCATTAAAAGCATAACCAATGTGACGATTGAAAAAATACTTGCTTTCTTTTTTATTTTCTTAGTTGTTTTATCGAAAATATCCGGTCTTTGATCTGCTAATTCTTTAACCTTCTTCTTTTGAATATGGAAGAAGTAGAACATAAAGGTAAAAATAAAGAGTGGGAATGACGGTAAAATAAGAATTAAATATTTCATTTATTTCCCCATAACGCTCATCTATCATCTGCCCTGCGAGGCAGGGTTGGATGAATGGAATATTGTTATGATATCATTCTGTCTCTTTGAATTTATAATCACAAAATGAACTTTCATATTTCCCATTTTTATCGATGGTAATATTGGCAACGTTACCAAATTCTCTATTTCCGTTGATCTCAATGTAATATAGAACTTTTTTATCTTCAAATTCTTTGATCATTTTGGGATTCCCAAAAATACGTATAACTTTTGACAGGTCATCTCCTTTTTTAATGGCATTATCATTTAACCATTCAAAGGCATCTATATCCTGTTCTGAGTTCCATTTGCTTGCGGCTGTTTCATAATTTGTGATTTCAGGTTTTTCAGATTTAGGTTGGGGGGCTGACAGAATCGGCTTGTCTGTAGTATCTTTACTGGGAACTTTCTTATCATACTGCAAATTCCAAAAGTCCCAAGGGAGCAATAGCGTGTCGGCAATAAAAGTAAAAGGTAGATCAATAAGAAATAAAATGAAAAATGTTCCAGCTATTCCCCGACTCATTTCATCGTGAGAAAAAGCATCCCCCATGTTATGGATATCTTCGCATGTTGGTTCATATGGCCTTGTGGGGCCATTTGATATATGCGTATGATCCTCATAACTCATGCATCCGGATTGCGTGAGAAGAATAATCAAACATAGAATTGAGATTATATCTTTCATAACTATTATTAGGCCACACTTTGGAAAACTCGGAACGGATTGTTGGATTTGGTATATTTGCTGGAAATAACGATCCCAAATCGCGGTCTGGACTTGTCTGTAAATCTCAAATGGCACCCCCGCTGTGTGTATTTTTTTAAGATCGATGAGGATAAATTAGCCTCAAATTAACGGAAATATAGCATCTTCAAATTGATTTATCAATACAAGGGCAATAAATATTAGGTGTTGCCGTTATATAGTTATGTAACATGTGGTCTAATAAGGGAAAATAATTAGGTGTGTGGCCTAACTCCCCGACTAACGGGCAAAAGCCACACTGGAAATATAGCACAGGCATCTTGCCTGTGATTCGGAATTTAAGAAATACAAAAGAGAAGGCCACAGGCAAGATGCCTGTGTTACATTATTAATGGGGGAACTATGGCTGAGATTATAGATCTCTACAGGTTTGGGGAATTTGCTGTCAAAAGCAGATTTGTCGATGAAGGCAAGGTCAAATACTGGCTGCACTGGGTGAAGCGATATTCGAGCATTATAATACCGCCGGGGATCGAAAAGCTTTCCGACAGGCTGAAGTATTTCATAAACAATCTCAAATGCGATCCGAAAATGGAGGATTGGCAGGTGAGGCAGGCGGAGGAGGCGGTAAGGATATTTGAGACGGTGTATAAGCCGACGTTGAAGATAGCAGTGGCGGAAGCGAAAGCAGGAAATCCGAAACGCGGGTTGGAAAACCCGCGCTCCGTTGATAATGCAAAGGAAATAGTACCACTGGAAGCGCAGAAAGGGGAGACAGCTCTTGCGAGCTTAACTACGAGCGAAAGACAAATCACAGGCAATCCTCCATGGGAGGATGTGATACATTGCCCCGAGCGCATAGTGACTCGGGGCGCTCCGATAAGAAAAATACCGGACTCGATTCAACCAAACGAAGTGGCAGTTGCCAATGGCAAAACCGAACCCCTCCAGACAATGCCGGTTGCGACGAGCGCAACCCTCCATTTAAATGCAAGGGATTCGATTGAGGGCAGGATGCGGGAGATATTGAGAGTGAGGAACTATTCTTACAGGACTGAGCAGACCTATATCGAGAGAGTAAAGGCTTATCTGGCTTATACCGAGAGGAACAGCCTGGGGATTGACGATCCGGAGACTGTCCGGAGGTATATCAGCTGGCTTGCGCTTTCGCGCGGTGTCTCTGCATCGACTCAGAACCTTGCCTTCAATGCCATAAATTTTCTCTTCAAGGAGGTAATGAAGAAGGACATGGGCGATCAGTCCGACAATCTCCGGGCGAGATCCGGGACGAAGCTCCCGAGTGTCTTTACTGTCGACGAGGTCAAGGCAATTTTCGCGCAGCTTGATGGCACCGACAGACTCATGCTCGAGATGATATATGCCGGCGGGCTGAGGATTTCGGAGCTGATGAGGCTTCGGGTGCAGGATATCGACTGGGAGGGCTGCCTGCTATTCATACGCGGGGCGAAGGGGGACAAGGACAGGACGACGCTGCTTGGCAGGAAGCTTGTCGAACCCCTGAAGAAACACCTTGAGGAGGTTAAGAAGATACATGAGACGGATCTGGCGGAGGGGGTCGGGGAAGTATATCTTCCGAACGGTCTTGACCGGAAGTATCCGGGTGCTGGGAAGACCTGGGGCTGGATGTATGTCTTTCCTTCGGAGACGATATCAAAAGATCCGCGGTCAGGCAAGATGCGCAGGCATCATGTGTCGGACATGACAATCCAGCGTGCAATGAAGGAAGGGATGAAGAAGGCGGGGATTGAGAAATACGGATCG
The DNA here is from genome assembly GCA_964506605.1 of uncultured Victivallis sp. GTDB lineage: Bacteria > Verrucomicrobiota > Lentisphaeria > Victivallales > GWF2-50-93 > GWF2-50-93. The sequence continues at coordinate 4,825 of CAZDNQ010000209.1, forward strand.
GTGCATACTCTCCGCCACAGCTTTGCGACGCATCTCCTCATGAAAGGAGTGAACATAAGGGAGGTGCAGGAGCTCCTTGGTCATAACAGCGTTGATACAACGATGATATATACGCATGTCATCCGGACCATCGGAAGCAGGCCGGAATCGCCATTGGATATGATGTAGGCTGGTAAGCCGTGACGTCGTACCGGCGTAAGGGAGTGACGGAGTGGAGGAGAAGTAGCCAGTGGTCAGTGAACAGAGGGCAGAGGACAGAGAGCTTTGAATATCCGGCTTCGTTCTCCAGGGGAGAGCTACGCCGAGACAGGTCGAATAACGAACTCCGAATACCGAATATCGAATACCGAACGGAGAGGAAGGTAAAAAGTAGAAAGTAGGATTTAGAAAGTAGAAAACGGAAGACAGGAGAATATCGAATGACGCAATCGTTAAGCTAGGTGTTTTTGCCTCATAAGTAAGGTGGGTTTTAACCCTCCTATTTAAGAATTGTCGGGCTAAAGCCCAACATACTTTAAAGAATAAAGATAAGAATTTTCACCACTAATCCAGGCTAATATTACACTAATCTGAATTAAAGATAAAAATCATTTGCCGTGAGATTGGCTTTGAAGAAAGCCAATATCCCGGCAAGGTATTATTAGTGGGAGATAAGTGGAGATTAGTGGTTGGAAACTCTGGGGACAGCTCTTGCGAGCTTGACTACGAGCAAATGCTGAATTTCGAAGTGAATATATTTCTGATTGACAATACGTTGTGTCGTTGCGGCGTTGCGAGAAACATCTTCCGTCCAGTCTGTTTCAAATCGCCGGTCTGGAGACCGGCGCTCCGATAAGAAATACAAGGCTAGATTCCGCATTGCCGCGGGACAAGTGCATGCGCTACATTGTTATAAAAACCGGCGTACGCTGGTTTTTATCAGTCATACGGCATGCGTATCCTTTTAATGTAGGTCTGGTTGCAGCTGTCGACAAGACCGCCGGGCCGCGATCTTTCAAGCCATAGCGCCTTGTGCTCCGCCATCAGATCTGTCAGTTTCAGCGTGAGCTTGTAAAGGGTGTCGTGCGGAGTGGCCGGACCTGTCTTCTTGTTGAGGATAGCGCGTTCGACGTTCCACATTGCGAGCTCCGCGGCGAAGCGGCATTCCCTTGCTAGAAGCGGATTCTTTGCAGGTATGTTCTTCAGAAGCGAAGAAAGATTGCTGCGGCATTTCTCCCAGTCCTCAAGTTTTCCCGGGAAAGACGGGTTGAGAAAGGGCTTGTTGAAGACGTTGAAGGTGACGTTGGCGTTCCCGACCGTCACGCAGTCGTCGGACTGTCCGAGCTTCTCAAGCCAGTTTCCAAGTGCGGGTTCATTGAACACATGGCAGGCTTCAGCTTCGGAGTCGGTATAGGATTTCCCGCTCCAGGCGACGGCTACTCCTTCCATCATGCCGAAAAGGCTTACAGGCCACTGCTGGTTGTGTCCGCAGTCGCCCCATTCAGTTATGATGAACGCCTTTGCGGAATTCGCAGAACCCTCATCGGCTGCGAGTTCGAGGTTCTTCTTCCTGTTGTTTGTCCTTCCAGTGAATGAGTTCCATCCGCCGGCTCCGGGATATATGAATGCGTCGAGTCCGGCCTCACCCAGGCTCCTCAGCCTGTTCTTGAAATCGGTATTCGAGTCATAGCCCCAGACATTTCCGATGAGTTCCGGCGGAAGAGGGGGGATCTCGCTGCGCTTGTTGCCGAAGTCCGGATCGACCCAGAAGGATGGACGCTTGCCGTTCTTCACGACGAATTCCGCGACTTCCGCGACATGCTCGCCGTAGACTGCGTTCTTGCCGCGCTTCTCGACCTCGGCCTTGGATCTTCCTTTGCCCAGATCCCAGGGTTCGTCGCAGCCGATGTTTACATAATCTCCGGAGCAGAGAGGCATGAGCTGCAGGAGAAGATCCTTCACAAGCTTCCTGGATTTAGGATCGGTCGCACAGAGCGTGTTCGGCTCGATGTACCAGTACATGTTGTGGAAGTGGCCCCTGTCCATCTCGCCGAGAGGCGCATACTGCGGATGTTTAAGCCATCTCTCGAAATGACCGAGGGTGTTCTGGTTCGCACAGAGGGAGACTCCGCGTTCGCTGCAGTAGCGGTCGAGGACGATCATCTCCTCGGCGGTCATCGGGGAGGCGTCGCGCCATACGGTCTCGTGCCCCTTGTAGGCGAAGGTGTGCTCGATGTAGAGCTCCAGATGGTTGCCTTTGAGTTCTGCGATCTTGTCGACCAGCTGGAACAAAGTGCTCATGGTCGGAACGCGGTCGCGCGAGATGTCGAGCATGACACCGCGCCTCGGGAATGCCGGCCAGTCCCCGATCTTCAGCACCGGCAGCTCCTTCGGGAACTTCTTCATCAGCTGGGAGACAGTCCTGAGGGCATGCGTTATCCCGGTGTCGGAGGAGGATTTGATTGAGATGAATCCCTTGGCATTGATCTCGAGGATGTATCCTTCAAATCCGCCTTTTACGGATGAATCGTGGGAACAGCGGATGAAGGCGTTTTCAGAAGTCATCAGGGCCTCCCTCTTGAAGGCTGTTTCAACGGATCTCTGGGAGGCTCCGCTGACGGTCAGCTTCGAAGGGACTTTGATCTTCCCGTTTCCAATCTTGCATTCCACAGGCTGGGGATAAAGCATCAGATCTGAGATTTTCATATATTCTCCTTTTTTAACCACGAAATACACGAATTACACTAAAAAGGGCACTGTATTCAATTCGCATCTGCGTTTCCAATTATTTTGAATTGAAACTTTCGTGTAATTCGTGTATTTCGTGGTTAAATTTATTTTTCTGAAACTATCTTGATAAGTTCCTCGTCGACGATTCTGTCCTTGTAGTCCACGAGGCTGAAATTCATTCCCTTGTAGGACCAGCATGCCCTGCCGATATTGTTCTGCCTGAGAAGGTCGAGGAAATCCCTGTACCACCTGCGAAGGCTGTCCCTCTTCGTCGTCTCGATCACCCCGAACTCGCCGCAGTAGAGGGGGCGTCCGGTGCT
>CAZDNQ010000210.1:0-7756 GCA_964506605.1 uncultured Victivallis sp.
CAGTTTCTTTGCTCTTCCGTCGTTTATACTGGAAATTGACATGCTTTCCCCCGGCTGTTTGAATTTCATATCATGAAACCAGACGACATATACATCCTGCCAAGAGCAATACATTATTCCCCGGCTACGGTAATTCCTATCAAAATCGGGCAAAGACTGTGCAGTTCCGGTCAATCGGAAGACTTGCCTGCAAGCATGAACTTCCTATAGATGAAAGGATACTTCACCTCGCCGATCCCGTTCGTCAATCCAAGCCAGAAGCTGCGTCCGTTGCCGTCGTTGTTGTTCACGATGAAGTTGAATCCGAAGATGCGCCCAACGTCCGGCTCAAGCTTCCCCAATGTCTTCCATGGAATGGAGATCCTGTAGCTAGTTATATTTCCATTCCTGGATATCATGACCTTGGCGCCTTCGACATCGGTTCCAGATTCATCCTTTCTTTCTGAAAACGTCTTTGCGAACCTCGCACCCTTCGGAGATAGCCAGGCTATGAACTCCGCATCGTCACCGTTGAACTGGAACACGTTCTCCTGGGCATTGTTAAGGGTGTCGAACGCCAGCTGGATCGAATCGCCGTTCCACGCCTGGTAGCTGTTCGACTTCTGGAAGAAGACCTTGTCAGTCACATCCGCGGAGAAATAGAAGAACCTGGAATCCCAGCCTATGTTGAACACGCAGCTCAGGTCCTCAGGCGACTGCCAGGCGATCCCCGGATCCGGCGGATAGATGTATTTCCTTTCGGCAAGGCGCATCGCACTTCCCATCTTCAGCAGATCCGGGAACTCCCCCTCTGCAGGGCTTACGCCTATGCAAGGGCTCGTTTCAATCTTCATCTCCTTTGAAACCTTGCCTTCACTAGACGTACACTCGAAAATGTATTTCAACGCAGATCTGCCGCCAGAAGTAGGGATCTTGAACGAAAATTCCCTCACCCCTTCGGCAGGCAGGATCAGCTGAATTTTATCAGGACTTATCCCCTTGATGCTGCCGACGGGACGGACCTCCACCTTCTGCTCCCTCGGATAGTTGTTCATTACCGTTCCGCTGATCAGCCCGTCCCGGCTCATTGACACGGCAAGCACTACAGGTTCCATGTTGATGGAGGCATTGGAGACCGTCTCGCACGCCTTAGCCGTCTCAATCCCTTTTATATTAAGGAAGAGAGGGCTGTCGGATAGATGGAGAACCACCTTGCCGTCCCTTCGGATTTCGGCGACATCCTTTCCGAAGACATCGATGATCTTTACCAGGCCTTCAGGCAAATCCAGCTCCATCTCGTTGGTGCTTCCTTGGTATTTCCACAACGCGATGACCGTGGCTCCATCGGGCCTTGCAAATGCAAAGGCCTGCACATCGTTCTGGAAAATGGTCTTTACAGGTCTAGCATTGCAGAGGATCTTTGCGATGTTCGCATAGAATACAGCCGCAGGCAGAGGTTCGAATTCGCTGCGCCACAGGCCATACTGGTAGAACTGCTTCTCATAGCAGCCCTGCGCCTTGAACCAGAAAAGATGTTCGGCTTCCGGAACCGACTTGCAGATGATCATCGTCCTGGCGACATAGTCCGAATATTTCCGTGTATGCTCGCTGAAATATCCCTCCCTGTTGTCGAGCGCCCAGCCCAGCTCGTCGATCCAGAGCTTCTGCCCTTTTCCATACTTCTTCAGGATCTCCACGAATCCCAGGATCTTCTTCCTTAGATACGTCTCCGGTGCGATGCTGGTGCTGCCAGGTCCGATATAGCGGGTTCCTGTATAAGGATGTATGGTCATGACATCGAAAGAACCGGCGCACCTCGGCAGGGCTGTCTCGCAGAAGTTGCTTTCCATTCCGGAATTGCTTATCGCAAGGACCGATGCGCCCAGATCCGTCTTATGGATCACGGGTCCCGCCGAATTGACTACGTCCGCATAGTACTCGGCCGCATCCTTCAACGGCAGGCTGAACTTCTTTACGAAATCAAGATCCGGCTCGTTTTCAATCTCCCAATACTTGACCTTCCCCTTCATCTTTTCGACATATCTACCGCAGAAGGAGCTGTAGTCGCCAATGTCCTTCAGCTTCCCGTCATCCCCGATCGCCCACTTCGGGCAGTCCTGCGCCTTCAGGCAGTCCATCACCGAAAAACCATGTTTCATGTATTGGTCATAGTAGTTGTCCGGAATCGACAATGTCCCTTTTTCCTTCTCGCCCTGCCTCCAGGTGGTGAAATGCCTGATCCATTTGACGCCGATCCTCGGGAGAGCAGCAAGCGTCACCCTGCCCGCGTGCATCCCGAAAAACGATTCCGAGCTGTTCTCTTCAGCCATAGGACGCGGCACAACACCAAACGGGACCTGTCGGCGGATCGGCTCCATATTTGCCCCTGATAGGGTCACGGTGCTGACGAAATATCCGAGTTCCATCTTCTCCATCGCGGAAATTTTCTTCCTCAGAGGGATCCGTGGCTCAAGAGAGATCTTCTCCTTCGTCTCCAATATAGTCCTGCCAAAATAGTCCACGGTCGCAAACGAGATGTCAAAAACCTGTCTTTCCGTACCGTTGTTGAGGACACCTATTTCAAGCTGGGGGACTGTTTCATCATCGAAGAGAATGTTCCCAGGGGCCCCGGTGTCGCCGAGGCCGAGGGAGATTTTTTCCGGACGCGAATATTCCCCCGCCTTCCTTCCCTGCTGAAGCTGCACGGCATCAATCCATATCTTCGCGTCAGACATTAAAATCATGTCAAGATAGAAATCCTGCGCCTTATCCTGTTCCGGGATCTCAATCACGTATCTCTGCCAGGACTCGCCGATGGTGAATGTCTTCCAGATGAAAGTCTGATAATAGAGGTTGTTGAGCCCCAGGTTGATCTTCGTCCCGGGGGCGGAAGCCTTCGCGTAGAAGGAAAAGGCATATCCCCTTCCCTTGTCCAGGAGATTATAGTACAGCCTGCTGCGGCAGTTTCTTTCCACCGCGCCATCTAGTTCCAGGGAATACTTCCCGTCATACGCCTCCGTATCCACGCTCCTGCATCCGAACCAGCTTTCATTGCCCGTCTCAAACGAGCCGTCTCCGGGGAAGACATTCATGTCTGCGGCCACTGCATTTCTGACATCAGCGTTTCCGTCCATGCCGTTTTCTCCATATGTGTTTACAGATGGGACGTTCAAGATCGCACAAGCCAGAATCAAACTGGATACATGCCGTTTTCCCATCTGGATCCTCCAACAGTCATATTTTCTTTATGCATAATTATTGCCTATTTTTAATTATTTACAACTATTTTTGATATTTTTATTGCATTATTTGTTGCCATAACATAATTTACAGGCATGAAAACGGAAATGAGCCACAGGGAAAGAGTCCGGCTGGCGCTGGAGCACAGGGAGACCGACAGGATCCCGGTCGCGATGGTATGCTCCGGTCTGAACGCTCCGGTCCGCAAGGCGTTCGAGGAATATCTCAGGAAGAACCGCGGGATCGGCGCCGACGAATATTTCGAACCGATCATAGACATCCGCAATATTGAACCTTCATACATCGGCCCGCCCTTATCGCCTGGAACCGACATCTGGGGCGTGAAACGGAAATCAGTCAGCTACGGGGAAGGCGCCTACGACGAAATCGAGCACAGCCCCCTGGCAGGCGCGGAATCAATCGATGACATCCTCAGGTACAGATGGCCCTCCCCCGAATGGTTCGACTACGGCGGCATGCGCGCAAAGATCCGCGAACTCCGCAGAAAAGGCGACTACTGTCTGATGGCGCACAACGGAAACCCTTTTGAAAGCTCCTGGTATCTGCGCGGCTTCGAACAGGCGTTCATCGACATGGCGCTCGCACCCGGGATCATGCAGGGGATACTGGAAAAGGTGACAACGTTCTATATCTCATATTTCCGCAGGATCCTTGAGGCGGCGGACGGCGAGATAGATCTTGTGTTCACCGCGGACGATATCGGATCCCAGGAGAGCCTCCTGTTCTCTCTCGAAATGTGGGAGGAGAACATCAAACCCTGGCATGCGCGCCTGAACAAGGTGATCCACTCCCACGGCGCGAAGGTCATATACCATTCCGACGGCGCGGTGGCCGAGGCGGTGCCGGGCCTTATCGACATGGGAATAGATGTCCTGCAGGCGCTCCAGTTCGACGCAAAAGGGATGGATCCGGTGTTCCTGAAAGATACATACGGCGACAGATTGTGCTTTGAAGGCGGGGTAAGCGTGCAGTCGACACTTCCGTTCGGGACTCCCGACCAGGTGCGCACAGAAGTGGAAGAGAGGATACGCATCCTCGGCAGGAACGGCGGATATATCCTCGGTCCTTCCCACATGATCCAGGCGGGTACGCCTCCTGAAAACGTGGCGGCGATGTTCGATGCCGCAACTGCAGGAAAATAAACCTTAAGGAAAGCATGCCATGAAAAATAAATCATCCGGAAATGACAAAGCTGACGGCAGGGAGGGCTCCTTCGCCTTCAGGCAGGCCACTTCAACGCTTGTAAAATACCTGCAGGAACGGCATCCCGTCATCCACTTCATAAACACCGACAAGCGCGGCAGAAGTGAAAATGTAGCGGAACACATGCATTCCGACCTCTACCAGCTGACCTGTTTCACCCATGGCGGCGGAGAATTCACGATCTTCGGAAGGAAATACAGGATCTCCGGAAACACATTCTTCATAATGAACCCCGGCGAACTGCACCAGATCAGGCCTGAAGGAAAGACCCCTCTCAGCGGGATCTCCTGCAGGTTCAGCCTCCCTGCCTTCCCCGGAAAGCTCCTGTCTCCTGCTATAAAGGTCGATCCGAAAATTCTTCCTGAGGCTGAAATGCTTTTCAAGAAGGTCCTGGCGGAGGCCGTGGTCCAGACCCCGTCAAGCATGGTGAAATCCTCCTTCCTCCTGGCCGAACTCCTCATGCTGCTCGACGAATCGCAGAAGAACGTCCTGAGCGATTCCCTGTCGGAGGTGGTCAGGAACGGAATCATATTCATGAATGAAAACTTCAGGAAAGACATATCAATCGACAAGGCCGCGTCCAATTCCGGCGTGACCACCAGTCATTTCTGCAGGGCGTTCAAGAAGGAGATGGGAGGGGCGTCGCCTCTTTCATATCTGAGGAAGCTGCGGCTCGGGTTTGCGGCCGAGAGGCTTTTCACATCAAGGGAGAAGATCTCCTCCATTGCTGCAAATTCAGGCTTCAGGAATACGAAGAACCTCAACATGGCGTTCCAGCAGGCCTACGGGATGAGCACGCAGGAGTTCCGCAGGAAACGCTATGAGAACGTGCCGATAGGTATCACGCCAAAACTGATCGAAAGGGAATTGTCCGATTCATAACAGGAGGAAGTTTATGCTGAAACTGGCTATCATAGGCGCAGGACGCCATTCGAGGCTGCACCACGGGCCCGCATGCAGGCGTTTCAAGGATAGGATTGATCTCGCCGCAGTATGCGACATGAATATTGGAGCGGCGCGGAAATTCGCGGAGGATTTCGGGTTCGGAGCATCATATTCCGACTACAAGGAGATGATCTCCAGGGAGAAGCCTGACGCCGTAATAGCTGTGACGCCGGAAGCCGCGACATTCAAGATCGTCAGCGACATCCTCCCCTTCAAAATTCCCGTGCTTATGGAAAAACCTATCGGGAACAGCCTGTTCGAGGCGCAGGAACTGACGGCCCTTGCCAGGATCAACTCATCGAAGATCATGGTGTCGTTCAACCGCCGCTTCTCACCGCTGATCAGCGCCGCCACAGGATGGCTCAGGAAAGATGCGAAGGATTCCCCGCCCCAGATTTTCAGGGCTTCGATACTGAGGCACGAGAGGCATGACGCAAATTTCCTGTCCGCAACCGCCATCCACCCGCTGGACATACTCGTGTCCGTGATGGGGATGCCGGAAAAGATTGATATCATCAAATCTTTCTCCAAGGCCGGAGGGGAACCGGTGACAAAGGTCGACATGCAGTTCGAGAACGGGTCGCTTGGAGAGCTCATCATCGCTTCGGACTGCGGAACCCTCAGGGAAAACTACGAGATCATCGGGAACAAATACTGCATAAGCCTGGAATATTTCAGCGGACTCAAGATAATGCGCGAAGGGAAGCTGGAACTTGAGGTAAACCTGGACCAGTCCTCCCCAACAGAGGAAAAGGAAGGTGCAATCGCAGAGATGGGACATTTCCTGGACTGCATCGAAGGCAAGGCCCCTTTCAGCCCCGGTATCCAGGACGGACTCAACATGGCTATCCTCGGTGAGAAGATACAGAATGCGAAATTTGTTCTATAAAGGAGGGCGGGTTTTCATACCCGCCTAGAAAATGGCGGACTGGAAAGTCCGCCCTCCGTTAAATTGCATCAATAAAAGGAATAAAATGAAAAATGATATTTTCAATTGCGTTAAGGATGGAAGGCAATGGACGGGTACTCTTGATGAAGGGCTATATGAGATAATTTACGGATTCGAGGCGCCGGATTTTAAAACAGATTCCCTGTACTTCGAGTTCATGGGACGGAACACAGGGCCATGGGACTACGCGCCGGCCTTCGCGGATAACAGGGGGGAATGCCTGCTGCCGCACGTCGAGCTTGATATCCCTTCTATTGTCTCCAAAAGGAAAAGCAGGGTGTTCATCCCGAGGAAGAGCGAGCTCGACAGGAAATACTTCAACGGCAGGATAGGATTCTACCTCGATTCAAGGAAACCTGTGGCCCTGAGGCTCTCATCTTCTGCGAAATCCGCAGAATGGACGGATGTTAGGATCGAACGCTTCGCCGGTTTCATGGTGGACTACGCCGAAAAGGATTTCAAGACCGGACAGAAATTCTGGCTGGACAAGGCAATGCTCGACGCCATCAGGAAAAACTGGCCTTCCTCCAAATGGGCAGGAGTTCTTGACGGGATACTTGATGACTGCGCCGGAGCCCCTCCCCCGAAGAACGTGGAAGAGGCGAAAGGTGTCAGCGGTACGACCTCACGGTCAGGCAAGCGCTACGAGGACAGCGTCATCTTCCCCGGAAATTACATATGCGCGTTGTCTCTCAGGCTTCTTGTCCGTCCTTCAAAGGATGATCTCGAACAGCTGAAACGCTGGACCGACGCCCTGGTGGATCTTCCCTACTGGGGATTCTCGGAGGATCCTGTAGGCGCGGACCATGACAATGATCTCACCGCGGACTTCAACATGCTGGGGCTTGCTGTCGCGCTAAGCTGGCACCGCGAGGAGCTGGGGAAGGAAAGATCCTCCAGGATTGAGGGGAAGATCGCGTACCAGGCGGAACAGATGTTGAAATGGATAATCCATTCGCGAAGCTCATGGTCGGGCGTCACGGCGCAGAACCATGCGTTCTTCGGAAACCAGACCCTCATACTTGCAGGACTTCTGCTTCTTGGCAGGAACAAGCGGGCGATAACATGGCTCAATGTCGGTATTGCGGCCTTCAAGAGGTTCATCAACGCCCTTCCTCCGGACGGTTCATACCACGAAGGAAACGGATATACAGCCTTTGGGATGGTCGGTCTTATGCCTTCGCTCATGCTTCTCCAGCAGGCTACCGGGGAAAAGTTCGTTCCAGGAGAATGGCTGGAAAAGCATTGGAGCTTCGTCGATGCAATGCTTCCTGAAAACACCGAGGAAGGATTCTCCACCGACGACGGCAACGGCCAGCTGGGATATCTTGCACCGCTTGCGATGTGGGATTACCGCCGCCATCCTGCAAAATCGGAAATCCGCAGGCTCACCGGCGGAATCCTCTACAAGTTCTTCAA
>CAZDNQ010000211.1:0-7713 GCA_964506605.1 uncultured Victivallis sp.
ATGAATATTCAATTCCAAATATCTCTTTGAGACAAACCCCGTATCTTGCAGGATCATTCATTCTACGAAACTGGAGCAAGGCTATTATTAGCCGAATCATTCGAACCATCGCAGATACCTGACACCTCAGGAGCTGAAATCTGTCTTTCCGGTCTCGCTGGAACTTCCTTCAGCCTTGCTAGTCAATCTCTTCCTGACGCTGTGCCTCTTCAGGCGTTGCCTGCTTTCCTCCTCTCCACTGGGTATATGCTTAGCGACCACTCTTCAATATTTGCCAAATTACCTAGGAAAGTCAGGCTCACTTTCATTAAAATGCCTGGGTATAATGCTCTCAAAATGAATTAACATGCAATCGTCGGAAACATAAAGGAGGTCAGCATGATCTTATATGACGAAATAAGAACTATGAAGCAAGCGGTACGTCCTTACTTCGAGGGAGGCCTTATATCCCAGGAAGGATGGAGGGAGTTTGAAGAGAAAATTTCTGACAGAAGGGAAAAGGCTCGCTGGCCGTCGCTTGTTACCAAGAAGGAGGTGGCCGAGATCTTAAAGATTACCCCGCGCTCAGTCAATAATTTGATGCGCTCAGGCAAGCTTCAATTCATCAAGCCGACCGGCAAGAGGCTGGTACGTTTCAAAATTGAAAGCGTGGAGAGGCTTCTCGCTTGAGCTGGGATATCGCTGTGAGCCGACGAGGGTAATTCGAGGAGAATTATTAGGATAGAAGGAGGAACTGACAATGGATGACACAAACTTGAAAAATGAAAGCCCGGAGTTGCTGGAACAACCCGGGCCGGAGTCAGGTGTAGCACCCGATTACAATATTTACAATACAGTGTCCGAGAACGAATTTCAAGACGCTGGCACCGATATTACACGTCCTGGCATTAGGCCGGAGACATTGCGTCAATCCCGCATCCGCCGGGTAACAGCCGAGGAGGCTGAGAAGCTGTGTAAATGCGGCAAGTCCGGCATTTGGATCCCTTATCTTACATTGCAGGGTCATTCAGTATTGGACGGCGGCGAGCCATATGGTCGGCTACGAAAGGACACTGATGCCCCGAACAAATATCACCAGGAAAGGGACACCGCCGCTTACATCTATATTCCTTCTGGTTTCGCCGTCAAGTTCTGCAGTAGCCACCTTGAATTCCTGATCGTGGTTGAAGGCGAGTTCAAGGCTTTGAGTTTGTTCGAAGACGATTATCCAGCTATAGCTTTTCCCGGATTTTTCGGGTATTCCTCAGACCGAACTGTGAATACAAGAGAACTGTTGCCAGACCTCAAAGAACTGCTTGACGTATACACGCCGGGGAAAGTTTATTTCGTCGGGGATGGGGATACATCGCTGAACGTCAAGTTCTCAATTGCCGCGCTTAATCTGGCGAAGCTCCTAGATCCCATTCCTCTCTATCTTCCACGCCTTCCTTTAAACGGGCCGAAGGGCGTCGACGATGTCAAGGAGGCTCTTCTCCATGGGTAATTTCAAGGAACATATAGCTGGGTTACTTGCTGACGCCAGTCTCGTAGATCTTAAGATGACGGTAGGAAGACTTGCCTTGCTATTGCTTAAGAAAGATAGACAAGACCTTGTCGAGAAACGATGTGGCTCGCTGGCCGAAGACAAAATACAGAAGCGCTTGGTCGAGATGGTCGCCACAGTGGAGAAGGACGATCCGATTGCAGCTGAAGATATTACTGAAATAGCCTTGGAAGCGACTGGAATAGGGACGCGGGCATTCAACAGGGCGGTCAAAAAATACCGGGAGGATATGCAGGCCAAATGGAGGACCGCTGCAAATTTGCATCATGGGGGGAATCAGGATAGGGAAAAACTTTTATATGACGGTGACAGGTACTGGAGGCGCGAAGCCAATGACTGCTACCATCCTATGACAAGACTTGATGCTCTGCTGCATTTGAAAAAGCACGGATTCAGCGGGACGCCGAAATACGAAGGTGGTACTTCTCCCGCCGAGGACGAACTCTTCGAGATACAGCGAAACTATCGTGTCTCATATGCAGGCCCGTTCTGCGGCAGGCCTGCTGGGTTGCATTCTGAGAACGGCCAGCTGATCCTGGCGACACGGAGTCCGGATTTCATAGAGGGAACCGAGGGAGATGCTTCAGCGCTTGTCGAATTCTACTCCGATCTCTTTGGGCGGTCCGCCGGAGATCCATGCTGGCAGATTCAATTCCTCACTTTCAGCCTGTGGCTGAAACGAGGCAGATGCGCGATCAGGAACTATGACCACCACCTTCCCGGGCAGATGGTCTGTTTCGTGGGGCCGGTGGACATCGGCAAGACTCTGGCACAGCGAACCATTACCCTCAGCCTGGGAGGAAGGAGCGCAGATCCTTCCCTGTGGCTGCAGAACAAGACATCTTTTAACGGGGATCTCTGGGTGGCTGAGCACTTGCCCCTGAGTGATGCCAATCTTGAGGAGAGGCCAGAAGCCAGGAAAGCGATGCGCGACAAGATCAAGGAAATGGTGGCGAATTCGGAGCAGCCATATCACAGGAAGCACCGCGATGGAACGACACTCAGGCCAATTTGGAGGCTTACACTCAGCGCTAACAACGATCCGGGCAGTGCCTACATACTGCCGGCGCTGGACAAATCCACCTCCGATAAGATAATATACTTCCGTGTATATGCACCGCCGGTTCCCTTCCCGACAAAGACGGAAGCTGACACGAAGGCCTTCTATGCCCGTTTGACAGGTGCGATACCTGCGTTCGTTCACGGCGTGGACAGGCTCGAGTGTCCGCCTGAACTGGCCAAAGGCCGGTTCGGAGTCAAGGAGTTCCATCATCCGGAGATTCTGGAGCTGCTGGAATCACATAATCCAGACGGTGAACTTGCCGAGATTCTGGAATCATGGATTGACTGCTGGAATCCCGATGAAATGGAAAAGACGGTAGGGGCTGCGGATCTGTACAGCGTCCTGAAAAGCCGTAATGAAACCTTCGTGAAGATTTCTCATACCCCGTTGCATCTCGGGCACCAGTTGCGCAGGCTTGCGGATGTTCGCGGCTGGAACGGACGCATCTTGGTGAAGCCCGTGCACAAGGGGAAATCACGCTCCAGCGTCAACGTTTGGACTATCAGGAGGAATTCACCCGATGAATAATACCAAATTCTATTCTGGGCGTATATGGGCGTCGATGAAATCAACTTTAACATATGGGAAAAATATATAATATGTATACATACAAATATAATAATCCCCATATAGATACGATGTCGGCGGCAAATGCGCCCAACTACGCCCGGCTTCTGCAGAAGGCCGGACTGCTAATTCCCGATACTGGTGCAACGCGGTCCGCTTCCTGCAGTAGCAAAGACGCATTACTGACTACGGAAGTGATCAACAAGCCGGCGCTATTGGCGACACATCAGGACAAATGGTTCATCATGCCAAGGCTCATCCTTGATTTCGAGACCTTCACCACTCGGAACTATCATCTTAAAATCAAAGGCATGTCCTATGAAAAATACATCCTTGACCCGCGGTTCATGATACATGGACTTGCAATCAGGCATCCCGACGGACGCACAGAGTTCAGAACCGATGTCGATGAGGCAATCCGGGAACTGCAGGTCTTGTATGGGATGTCATTCGAGAGAGTACTCACAGTGATGCACAACGCCAAGTTCGACGCATCAATATTCAAGTGGAAGTTCAACATTGTCCCAGAGAACATCTTCGACACGATGGACGCGGCAAGGCTCATATACGGTGCCGACGAATCAGCTGGCCTTCGCGGTCTTGCAGCGAAGGCGGGATTGCAGGAGAAAGGCCACATCGACTTCATGGTCGGCGTCAGGGAGCCGGCACCAGAACAGCTTTCAATGCTTCGTGAATATGCCATTGGCGATGTCAGGATAACATCAGATCTTGCCTACAGGATGTTGCCTGTATTGCACCGGCTCCCGGTTGAACTCTGGATGTCGGAACAAAACACAAGGAATTATCTTTCTGACGGGCTTGTCATTGACGTCTCTGAACTCCAGTTAGCCCTTACCGAGATAGACAAGCATGTTGAAGAAAGAATGTCCGGAACAGGATACACGGAGGATGATATCAGAGGTGGCAAGAGTTTTCATGGTCTGCTGGGGCGCGCGCTTGCTCGGACTCAGCGCTCAGTCCCAAGGAAGAACAACAGCAAGGGCAGGCCCATACCGGCGCTTTCACAGAAGGATCCCGAGATGAAGGCCCTTCTCGCAGACAGTGATCCGGAAGTCGCCAGGCTGGCAGAGTTGAGACTGCTGTTGTCATCAGTGGCGCAGATGAAGAGCAAGATAAGCTTCCTGATTGACACGGCCCCTTTGACCGGCGGGATATACCATCCATTCTTAAAATACCACCATGCCGTCACCGGGAGGTTCGCGGGAGGCAACGGCTTCAATGTCCAGAATATCAGTTCCCCTGGCAAAACCACCGGTCTCGCCAGGATTTACTCCCAAAGGATCAGGAAAGCGCTGGCCGCGCGCGCCGGCTACGTCCTTGTTGCCGCCGATGCCTCCCAGATCGAAGCCAGGATACTTTCGTTCATGTCCGGACAATTCGACCTCCATAGGGAATTCGCCGCCGGCGTGGACGTGTATTCCGCCTTTGCCGCCTCGGTGTTCGGGACAAAGGTCGAGAAGACCGACGGGAGCACGACAGAAGGGAGGCGCATGAATACACTGAGGAATATCGGCAAGGAGGCCATCTTAGCCCTTGGCTATGGAATGGGCGTTGAGAAGTTTCTTGGAACGCTGAAATCCAAATCTGACGCGGTGCCGCTTTTTGCAGATGGAACATTGAGTACTGCGGTTTGCGCTGGGATCGTCCACTCATACAGGAGGAGATATCCAAAGATCAAGAACTTCTGGCAAGAATGCGAGAAAGCGTTCGTCTATGCTTCGGGGGGCCAGGCTGTTTCATTGAACGGCTTGCTTTATTTTTATTCGAATGACGGTGCCGTGCATATCCGACTACCTTCAGGAAGACCCCTTGTCTACACAAAAGTGGAAGTCCGGCAGGAGAGGAAAAAGGTCATATACATCGACGGCAAAGGCGGCCGGCAGGAATCGGAGTTTGGAGGATATGACATTACATGGGGTAGGAAAAAGACAAAACTCTACGGTGGCAAGATTGTCGAGAACATAATCCAAGGAATCGCACGGGACATTCTCGTTGACACTATGAAACGGTTTGAGGGAAATAACTGGAAGGTACTCTTCCATATTCATGATGAAATATGCTGCCAGGTTCCAGTGAACAGGTCAGCGGCCTGCCTTGATGCGCTGATCTTTGAATGGAGGAAGGGGCCCGAGTGGATGGACGGGCTCAAGCTGGATGCGGAAGGATACGAGGGAGAGAGTTTGTTGGAGATAGCCTGATTACAATATGGTCTGAAAATTAACACCCGGAAACACCGGGAAAGGAGACAGGATGAAGAAGATGGAAAACACGGTTGGCGCCAGCGCTGGCGGGGAACTTGAAGCGAGCAATGTACGGGCGACTGCACCAGAGGTGCAAGCGGTAAATCCGGACCATGTACCACGGACTGCAAGTCAGGGCTCCTGTTCCGGAAAACCATATGATGTCCCTCAGCACCACTGGATCCGATGCGCGGAGGACGGGAAGGAGTATCTCCCCGTATCTACAATGCTAAAGTGCCTCGGTACTGAAGCCATGCCGGAGATGATCTGCCGCCTTGGGATCATGAAAGTGGAACTCTATAAGGGGCATACGCTTCTGGTCCCTACAGAGATTCCTGGAATGCCCGAGTTGTGGAGATTGATTTGGCTGTCAGCTGCGGGCGGGCAGAGCGGCTGTCGGCGGGAAGCGGTGCCGGAGTACTGTCTCTCCGAGACGGGTGTTCAGGTGATAATGGACCTGTATCTCAGTTTGGCAACAATCAATCTTTTTGAAAATGAAAAAAAGAAAGGACGTGTGGTGCAGCTTGCTCCATCAGAAATAGGGAACGGATAAATATATGGAGCATGGGGGCTCTAACAAGGCTTCTTCTCTGGAAGCCAGAATTGAAAATTACAAATAACAGCAACAGTCAACAGCAGGTAGTAAACAGTGAACAGCAAACAGATGACAGTACGCAGGTGCGTGTGTAGGTGTCGAGATGAGAAAAGGCGGCCGGCCGATTTTGGAGGGCTGGTTAGTCTGTGAAAAATCAATCTCCAAAACATAAATGGGAGAAGCAAAAATGAAGACTACAGGAAGAACGAACAGTGGCGTGAAATGCGCCAGCGGTACTGGTCGAATAGCGATCTACACATCGGACAAACTTGTTACTAGCAAGGAACTGGCTGTGGCCGTGAACTGGAGAAATCCGCATGTTGATCTGACCCAGTTTCTGCACAGTCTTGGTCTTGTCGATGTTGTAGTTGACGCGGGATGCCGAAGGGAAGAAATCTGCGAGACATACAGACCTTTCAATCTTGCAAAGGTAATCCTTCTTGAAGAGGAAGTAGGGCTTTGGAGACCAGCGCTGGCCTGGACTGAAGCCGGCGTTGAAACGGTCAGGGAATTAGTAAAGATTCTTGGATCTTCAAATGACCGGAATGCTATCGCAGGGGCTGTAATCGATGCCGTCTGGGAAAGAAGGATTAAAACTTCTGAACCATTCTGTGGTTTCAACAAGGAGGAATTCATGGCACGGTTGAGGAACAAGATTCCGAGATAATAGCCCGAATCGGCTTGGGGCGCACGAGATCACAACTCCCGTGCGCCCATTCTAAAGCTGAACAGCGCTATCTTGTTGAGAATGCTCCATATGCATTTATACATGCGGTTGAGCATCGTTGTAAAAATGGTTTTCCGGATGAATCCGGCAGTCTCCGGAGAGAGTCACGCAGATTAGAGTTTTAAATGTTACAAAGGCCAGGCCGGAGGCGTATAGAGATAAGATCCTAAATAAATATGAAGGAGGACGACGACGCGATGGAAAAGACCAAGAACACAGTCGGCGCCAGCGTACAGATGTCTGGTGTGAATGAAGAAAAGGCTGGATGTACCGCTAATCCGATGAGCGAGGCGGAAATCTGGCTGAAGATATTCGAACTCATGCCCGTCAATCCACCTAGGATTGCCAGACACGAAAGAAAATCGATTTTAAGAGAATTAACAGCAACCAATAACACCCGGAGATCCCGAGAAAGGAGCAGGCACCATGAGTGAAGAATTCAGTGATGAAAAAAGCAATGAACAGGACGCCGCCTACCGGTTTCTTAAGACGATACCCGGGCCCGAAGCTCTGCCAGTTGTCAGGCAGGAGCAGAGTCCGCTTTCAAACGTCAAGTTTGCGCCGGACGGGGATCGCACCGATGCGGAAGATTGCACTGGGCCGGATAAAGAAGCGGAAATCCATGACATTTCCCTCAAGCTGGCGGCGCAGGCCACATCGTCTGCCGAGAAGGAGAAGGTTCCTCTATTGGTTACGCTTTATGAGGGCAGAGGCGGCCGGCTTTTGAAGGAGAAAATCAGAAATCCCCTGACGCGAAGAGAAGCGTTTGATGCGATTATCGCGCGACAAGCCGCGGACCTGGAAATGCTCGGTCAGGCATGCATGGCGCATCTAGGATCGCTTGATGCCCTCAGACTTATTGATGAGCTCAAAAACAGTGGATCAGCATCCAATACGGTATTGACATTGCTGATGAAAATAAATGCGGAGCAGCGAGCCATAATGATGACAGACGGC
>CAZDNQ010000212.1:0-7712 GCA_964506605.1 uncultured Victivallis sp.
TTCAATCTTCGCCATGTCCGGCAGCTTCATGTCCCTGCCGACATTGCAGTTGCCGGGTATGAGCAGGGTCTTGTTGGTGACGAGAACCTTCCGCTTGTCCATTCCCCCGCGCTGGTTGTCCATGGTCCATTCCTTGATGTCGTTCGGACCTTCATAGATTGCGGAACTCGCACATGCCGGCAGGATCTCCTTGAGCATCTTCCTCGAGAGTTTCATGTCTCCGGCGTACCAGGTGCTTATGGCCAGGTTGTCCTTGTCGAGCTTCTGGATCGTGCCCCTGAACACGTCGCCGTTCGTCAGCCTTATGGTGGACGTCCCTGCCGGAGCAGCGAGCTTCTTCCCCGAAAGTGAGAGCTCCTTGAGGTTTGCGACCTTGAACTCGATCGGCTTCTCGGCGTCAGGATGCGTCCATGTCAGGAACTTGTCTGGATAGAACGATATTATCTTGCCGCTGAGGAAGTCCTTTCCCATGAACTGGATCGTGTCGTACTGGCCGCCATCTTCCACTGGAGCGGCGTTTTCATCTGCAGCAGGCTTGGAGGGGGCGGACTTGTCCGCCGCCGGAGGCGGCGCAATGTTGAGTTCAGCCCTCAGCGCCGGAACAGCTGCTTGGAATATGGCGGCGGCCGCCACCGCAATGATCATGATTCTTTTCATATGTGGATCCTTTCCTTTGTTTTATCATCTCTCATATATCGGCAGATACCTGAAGTTGAGCGCCATCGAAAGAAGGGATGCTGCAGTTGTGAATGCAGGCCCCTGCTGCCCGCCCCATGAGCCGTTGTCAGACTGCGTCGCCTTCAGCACCTTGATGTTGACTTCATTCCACTGCTCCCATGGCTCCAGCCCGGAATGGAAGAATGCCTGCGACGCGTAATATAGCCCGTAATGGTAGTAATGTCCTCCTGAATCGTTTGCATTCCTGGTGCGCAGATACCCCATGGCGCCTTTGAAGCTGTTTGAATCCTTTTTCTTTGCCAGCGCATATACCAGCGCGGCTATCGCCGTCCTGGGATAATTTGACGAGTCCTTCTGCGTGTACCCGTATCCGCCGTCGCCGCATGCGCATGACTCGTAGAACTTCAAAGCCTTCTGGACCGCCTCATCCGGGACGGGAATCCCTGCATTCGCGGCCGCAAAGAGGGCGACACAGTTCGCACCGCTGACGGTAGTGTCCGCATCATTGCTTTCAGGCCCGTATCTCCAGGCGCCCCTTGGATTCCTCTTCTGTGCGCTCAATATCAGGTCTACCGCCTTCTTCAGGGCCGGACCTATCTTGTCGTCGTTCACGGCGCCGTATGCCTCCGCAAGTGCGAGAGTCGCAAATCCATGGCTGTACATCGAATTTCCTATATAGCCGTTGTGCTGGTTCGTCGACTTCAGGATCTTGGCGATTCCCCTCTTGATGTTTGCGCTGTACGGTCCGGTGTTGGGATCGTCCCCGTGCGCAAGCATCGATATTACACAGAGGCCGATTACAGCGGGATCGTTCCCGTACTGGCCCTGGAAATCACCGTCTGAATTCTGCGTCTTCTGGAGATAGGAAAGACCTTTCAGATACATGTTCTCCAGCTCGGGAGGGATCGCCTCCGGATTCCCTATGAAAATCTTCTGTCCGGACGAACATGGTATGAACGACAGGAGGGCCAGCAGCGGAACGAGAAGCGTCCTGAAGATGGTTTTCATTTGCTTTTCCTCTCTACATTGTTGACTCGCCTGAAATACGATTGGATCGCATCCTTGTATTCCTCTGGCAGGGCCTGGACCGCCTTTCCCGCCGTCCTGTCAGTCTTGCCCTCCGGCAGCTGGACCTTGTAGTCCGGACCTCCGATCCTTGTGTTTGCAGCATTGCTGCTTATGGAGCCCTTGAACCCGCCGGGCTTCATGCCCTGTCCCTGCATCATCATCTGCATCAGCGACATCATCCCGGCTCCTCCGCCCGCCATCTGTTCCGAGGCCTCCTGGAACGCACCTGTCAGCAGTTCGACTACTTCCGTCTCCGCAGCAATCGTCTCACTGTCGGTCTGCGGCTTGAAGAGCAGGGCGCCTGCATCCGTCATCGCCTTTTCAGCCTTGTCCATGACGGCGCTCAGCTTCGGACATGGCGCTGCCATCGGCTTGAGGCTGTTGAGATCCCTCCTCATCCCCATCTGCTTTTCAGAAAGGGCAAGGGATTTCTCAGGGTAATCCTGTATCTCCGCCTTGTTCTCATCAAGGTTCCTTGTCTGCTCGCGCAGCTCCTGCTCCTGCTGGATCAGCCTCAGAAGCCCGATCGCAAGTTCGGGATCAAGCGGCTGCATCTCCCCGTCGCCTTCCTTGGAATCCGGGGACTTCTTGTTGTCTTTCTGGCTGAGATCCTTCGCCCACTTTTCAAGCTTCGCCGCTATCGCCTTGGTGTTGGAGATTCCGGTCGCAGTCTGGTTCTTCGCTATCGTGTCCACAGTCTCCTCCAGCTTCCTCTGGATCTTCTCCTTGTCCATGTCCTCAGCGACATCCTGGTATTTCTTGATCCTCGTCCGCGAGAAGAAACCGAGAAGGTCGTCCTGGATCCGCTTTACAGCCTTCCTGATCTGCTCCTGCTTCGTCTTCTGTTCGACAATGTCCCCTTTTACCTTTTCAGGGAGGGAATTCTGGTCCATCCCCACAGACGTCTTCATTATCTCCGCGAGCATCGAGGATATTTTCTTCTCGTTGTCCGCCTCCTTGTTCAACCTCGCCACGAAGTTCTCCATCGTAAGGTTGTTCAGGGATTCGTCCATCTTCTTCATAAGCTCCTTCAGCTTCTCGACAAGCTCCTGCTGCTCCTTCACCGCCTTCTCCATCTCCTCGGTGCGCCTGTCCTCTTTCTGAGCGTTCTCAAGCGACTTCTCGACGTTCTTCATGTCCTTCTGTGATATCGCCCTGCTGGTCTCCAGCATCTTCGCCCATTCCTTGACAGACTTCGCCGGGAACTCCTTGTTGCGGACAGCCTCCTCCAGGAGCTTCATGCCCTTCTCTGAAAGCTTCTCGAGATCCTCGGAATTCATCTTCTCCGCATCTTTCTGCTCGGATATCTTCTCGCCGGTCTCATCCTTCTTCAACTCCTCCTTGTCCAGCTTGCTTATATTCTTATTCTTCTCGAGGTTCTCCTCCTCGCGCCATATCAGGTCCTCGAGCCTGCCCATCACCGAATCAAGCTCCTCCTCGATCATCTTCGCATGCTCCTGAAGGCTGAGGATGTATATCTTGTAAGGACGTGAAAGCACCCGTTTCCTGCCGGGATAGTAGTCCGTGGCCGCAGAGCAGAGCGTCACAAGCGACTGTTCCGGGATCTTCAACGTACGCGGACAGAAGATCATTTCGGAATCGAGGCTTGTCTTCTCAGGGCCGCCCTTTGAAAGCTTGAACTCCCCGGAAGAGAGTATCTTCGAGTCATTCTTCGGATCTGCGGCGGAATATGTGGCGCCAAGTTCGGCGACTCCATAGTCGTCTTCGGCCGTGGCCTGGATTATCAATGTCTCCTCTGCGAGCATCGCAGAATAAAGCGGCTGCCTGGGACATTCTGTGAAAGGCTCCTGGTCCTTCTCGGGTAGTACGGAGAATTCAAAACCGTGCAGCGGGCTCATGCCGTACGAATCCTTCCAGGAGATCATGTTCCTTTCGGAAAGACTGGAATCCATCTTCGATGATGAGAAGGACGGGCCTGCGACCTTCAGGGGTGTGCGTTTTCCGGAAGCGTCGGAAATCTCCGCGGATCTCAGCTCCCTGTCGGCCCTCCCCAATAGCGTGAACTGGCTCCCTTCAAGGATGTTGAATGTCTTGCCGGCCACCTTCACCTTGGACTCCTTTCTTCCAGTGTACTCGGGAAGCTTCACTTCGGCCTCAAGATTCAGCATGACAGGACGGTGGACCGGTGTCACCTTCACCTTCTTCCTGTAGTCGCCAGACCATATTTCGACAGATACCGGCTTTGACTGCCCGGATATTTTAAGGACTGTTCCTTCAGTAGACAGCATTGCGGTCTTGACTGATTCCATTCCGCATCTGTACCTGATCGTGGCCGGTTTCACGGAGGAATCCGGGGCGAGGGCGCACCTGATCTCGAACTCCTCTCCATGCGGAACTGTAAGCCTGCCAGGGATGCCGGTGATCTTGACAAATGTGAACCTCTCCACTTCTGAGAACGGGTTCAGCCAGCGGCTGAGCGTGTTGCTGAATGCAGGCTTTGTGAACAGCACCAGGCAGACAACAAGCCCAGCCATCGCAAGCGACCAGATGAAGAACCGCTTCAGCGCCCTCCTGCTTATCGCCTCGCCGAAATCCATGGATTTGGTCTTCTCTGCAATATTGCGGATCGCCGCCGAACACAGCTCCTTCGACACGTTGTCGGACATGTCCCTGTTTTCAGCAAGCTCGACGACGCCCAGCAGGCTGTCGCCAAGTTTCCTGTGGTGCTTCTGGACAAGCACTGACAGCGTCTTGAAATCGCGGCGCTTGAGAAATATGTGGTTTACTGCATAGAAGATGAGGTAGAGCACCGGAACAGCTCCGCATAGCGAGAGGAGCAGCCTCAGCGCCACAGGCGTGTCCCAGAGCCTGTCGGAGAAATACAGGCATGTGAACGCCGCAGCGACGATGCTGAACGCCGCAGCGCCCGCCGTGACGCCCTCGATAGCGCGCAGTTTCTTCTGAAACCCCTTCAGCTGCGAACTTAGCGATTCTGGTAGCCTGATGTCTTCCATGATGTCAACCTTGTAACTTGTAACTGGAAACTTGTAACTAGTAACTTGAATCTGATAATACGAAAAACATAATTATTTTGAGTTGTCGATCGTCGCTTTGATGAACGAGTTCAATTTAGGCCCCAATATTTCAATGATGCTCTTATATTCATTGGCTCTGGCCTCGGTTATTATTTTTATTCTGATAGCTTTCCTTAACCACACTTTTGTCTCTTCAAATGAGCCTCTTGAGAAATAGTAGAATCTTTTCCTGTCTGCCATTCCATATCTTCCATATCCTTCAGCAAGATTGGAGGTTATGCTGTCAGATGAGTCGATTATCTGATAACCGATCGTATTCTGCGCCTTGAACGGCCATTTGTCAAAGTCATGCCATATCATGTCGGACAATTCTTCAGAAAGCCTGTATATGTCAAGTTCATAAACTTCTTTCATCGCATACCCCTTAAGTTTCTCAAAGGTTTCCCTGTCAAGTTACTAATTTCTAGTTACCAGTTACGAGTTTCGAGTTTCCAGTTTCAAGTATCAAGTTTCCAGTTACTCTCTAAACCAACCCCGCCATCTTCCTCCCTGTCCAGTATGACGAAATAAGCACCAGTATTATTAGGCACCACCACCACTGGCACCAGAGCATGAAACGCTTTTCCAGGTCGATATATTTCGGCAGCGCCATTATCTTTGTCACCAGCTTGTCGATGTCCTCCGCAGCCGTCAGCTCGCCGCCTGATATCTGCGCGACTTCCTTCAGGATGTTCCAGTTCGCCGGTTCGCCGGTCTTCTCCCGGCTTTCCCGGCTGACGGTCAGCTCGGTCTTCATCGAGATCGAATTTTTCTCCGACTCGGTGAGAAGCGTGAAATCCCCGTTCTTTTCGGGAACGAACTCGCCCTTGTATGAGCCCCAGCCGCCCTTTTCCGGGAACAGCTTGAGGCGCTGTACGGACTTCCCCGCCTTGTCCTTAACATTCACGATTATCTCCGCGTCGTCGACCGGCATCCCGGTCCTGTCATGGATCGTTGCGTTGAGGAATACCGTCTGGCCCGCCTTTGGATTTTCCGGAGTGTAGAACAGCCTGATGCCTTCGTCGTGGGCGAGATGCCTCTTGTGCGCCATCCAGCGGACGACCTGGCCCCAGAACCTGTAATGGTATTTGTCCTCGACGCCCTTCCTCCAGCGCCAGGCGCTGTCAGTCCCCATGAACAGCACGTTCCCGCTTCCATATTCCTTGATGACGAGCAGGGGCATCCTGCCACCGCCGGATTTTATCGCGGAATGTACCGCAAGTATGTTCGAGCCTGTCTTTGCAGTGAGCACCGCCGAATTCCAGTAGAATCCCGGCAGCTCCCTCCATAGATATGAGTTCTGCGCCGGATTGTCCGCAAGCATCGTCAGGAAATGATCCTTGCCGGTGGATGTCAGGACAAGTTTAGATTCCACCGGCGATGTAAGCCCTTCAGGTTTCGCCTTGTCGAGCTCCACGGGCATAAGTTCGCCCAGCGGACCGTTCATCAGGCTCAGCTCCTTTCCCTTCATGCCGGGAAGGAATACAAGCCCGCTGCCCTGGTGCCTGACAAGCCCTTTGATGTTTTCCGCATCTTCGGCAGCAAGCTGACCTTCGCCAACTCCGACATCGCCGAGGAATATGACATCGTATTTCGATAGCTCGTTCTTCGGGGGAAACTTGTCGAGATAGTTCTTTCCGCCGCCCATCCCGATGTCAGGCAGATACAGCACTGTGCTTATCTCCATTCCGGGATCCCTTTTGATGGCGTTGCGGAGATAGCGGTATTCCCAGCGTGGCAGGCTCTCGACGAGCAGCACCTTCAGGCTTTCCTTCCTGACCGATATTTCGAAGGTTCTGGTGTTGTTCGTCTTGTTCACCTCCTCCTTTTCTTCCGGGACTTCAAGCTTGAGGGTGAACTTCCCCTCCTTCTGCGGCTGCCAGATTATCGAGTCGCCATATGTGGATTCAGCGGGCAGGGTTATTTCCTTGTCAGCTTCTGTTCCAGAGCCCGAACTCAGCCTTATCTTCGTCCGCACCTCGCCCTGCATATGGTTTTCGATCTGGAATGGTATCGCTATCTTCTCGTTCATGAGGCAGTATGATGGAGCCTTGATGTTCCTGAGTTCAATGTCAGGAAGATATGTCTTGCCGCCGAATACGACCGGATAGACCGGCGCCTGCCGCGCCCCGAGCTTTACCGCTGCCCCGACAGGCGACGCCCCCTTGTTCCAGCTTCCGTCCGTCATCAGGATCACCGCACGCAGGTTTTTCGCCGACTGCATGCTCTTGTTCAGGGCTTCATCTATGTCCGTCCCCTCAATGTCGGAGGCTTCGGATGGCTTTGAAGGATCAGGGGCAGGGCTGAATCCTTGGACGGATATCTTGAACTTCTTCTCGATAGGCGCATAGAACTTCGACGTCAGCAGCTTGTCCAGGCATTCCTTCCTGGTCTCCGGCCCGGCGGGCGCAGGCTTGACGATGTCCATTGTCTCCATGCTTGCCGACTGGTCGTGCAGGATTGCGATCTCCGGTTCGGTCTTCTGGCGGATAGTTGTAACTATTTCAGGACGCAGCAGCGTGAAGAAAATGAGTATGATGATGAGCAGCCTCAGCAGTTCAAGCATCAGTATCGGCTTCCTGCGGCTGACAGACTGCCATTGCCGGTAGCTGAAATATGCAGACGCCAGCACCGCTATCGTGCCGATGGCGATCACCGTCCAGCTGTATGACAAACTTAAATGCATATTTTATCTTTTAGTGTCATCCGTGTTCTTCGTGTTTACGTCTTCTTTGTTTTCAGTTTCAGCGATATCGGCAGGCATAGGAACGCCTCGCCTAGCAGGAACAGCAGCATCAGCACCAGGAACGCCTTCCATATCTCAGTAGATATGCTCGTGTCGCGGCCGCTCTTCTCGTGCAGCGCCGAGTACGTTATGCCCTTGAGCATCTCTTCAAGTTCGGCGGCCCCCAGGTATTCCTGCATGTCTTC